>JAHXGN010000010.1:4872-8780 GCA_019923625.1 Candidatus Nealsonbacteria bacterium | reverse complement strand
CAAAATTATGGAAAAAGTTTGAGGGCGAGAAGAACAGGGAGCAAAAAATAAAAACCCATTTCAGGGTTTTTATTTTTGGTTTCTGAATTAAAACTTAATCAAGCCCCAAAGGAGTCGCTTCGCGACCCTACGGGGCATGCTTTTGAAATTACCCTACCAAACCAGATACACAAATCCAAAAAGCAAAATCTCCACTGACCCACCGCCAGCTGCCGCAAAGCGACAGCTGGCGGTGGGCAATTCGTCAGGTCAAATTCCATTTCTTTGAATTGTGGATTAAATTTGGTAAAATGATAGAGAAAGTTCTATGAATCAGAGATTCATATCACCTTTTAATAAATTTTCAATTTATTAAAATGTTTGAAAACGTTTAATTCTCGCTTCTTAATAAATTATTAATTATTTAATAAAAATAACATGAAAATAGGTACGGTTCGTGAAATTAAAGATAATACAGAAACAAGAGTTGGTTTAACGCCCCAATCCGTTAAGGAATTAACGGCCATGGGACATGAGATTCTTGTTCAAATGGGAGCAGGTACGCGTTCTCAAATTTCCAATGAGGAATATCACAGCGCAGGAGCTGAGATGAAAGACAATGCTTCAGAGGTATGGGAAAGAGTTGATTTAATGGTTAAGGTGAAAGAACCGCAAAAAAAGAATTCCAGTATCTAATTATCGGTTCAACATATATTAAAGGAGATAGGGCCGATAAATTAATAAATATAGAAATGCTTGATATTATGAAAGAGGGCGCTGTTATTGGCCTGGAAGATAAATTTAAAGAGGCGAAGAAAGTGTTTGGACAATGAGACCATAGTTTTTGCCAACGTAGATCAGTCTTATATTGAGAGATGGAAAGCTGGAAAGGATTCGGGCCGTAAGTAAAAGAGCCAAAGATGGCCATAATTATGCCAGAGTAGATTGGCTGGTAAAGCAGCCCTGCCTTTTATGCCCTCTTAGCTTAATGGTAGAGCAATGGTTTCGTAAACCATTGACGCCAGTTCGATTCTGGCAGAGGGCTTTGTTTAAGGGGCGGAGCTGATGGCAGTTCAATTCTGCCCATCAGCTCTTTTTATTTCAATAATTTTGTGGTATTATTTTATATTATGAAAAACTTAACGGAAACAATTGAAGAATTAGAAAAAAGAATTCTCAAGATTGAGCACTGTCTTTGAGGTTGAAAAGAATAAAGAAAAAATAAGAGAACTTGAAGAAGAAATTAAAAAACCCAATTTTTGGGAAGATAAAGAAAAAGCCAGAAAAATCAGTCAAGAATCGGTTGATTTAAAAGAAAAAATAAATGAATTTGAAGAATTAAAAAAAGAGCTAAATGTCCTGAAAGAATTAATTAAAGAAGAGGGAATAGAGAAAGAGGTTGCCGAATTTGAGGATAAATTAAAAGAAAAAGAATTTAAAATTTTTCTTTCGGGAAAATACGATAAGAATAGCGCTATTTTATTAATCTTGGCCGGAGCCGGAGGTAAGGATAGCCAGGACTGGGCAGCAATGTTGTTAAGAATGTATGAAAGATTCAGCCGAAGAAAAGGATTTAAAACCAAGATTTTAGACCAGTCCTTTGGCGAGGCGGGCGGACCGGAAGGCAGAATTGGCGTAAAATCGGTTGTTTTAAAGATTGAGGGAAATTACGCTTTCGGTTTTTTAAAAAAAGAAAGCGGAGTTCACCGATTGGTTAGAATTTCTCCTTTTTCTTCCCAATCTCTTCGCCATACTTCTTTTGCTCTGGTTGAGGTTTTACCTGAAATTCCAAAAACAGAGGAGATAAAAATCAGGCCCGAGGATTTAAAATTGGAAACTTTTCGGTCTTCGGGCCCCGGCGGTCAAAATGTTCAAAAGCGAGAAACAGCCGTCAGAATTATTTATTTGCCAACCAATATTTCTGCTTCCTGTCAAAGCGAAAGATGGCAGGGCAAAAATCGGGAAGAGGCAATGAAAATTTTAATCGCCAAACTCCAGGCTCTAAAAGAAAGAGAAAGGGAAAAAGAATTAAAAAAAATCAAAAGTGAAATTCCTTCGGCCAGCTGGGGAAACCAAATTCGTTCTTATGTTTTGCATCCCTATAAATTAGTTAAAGACCTAAGAACCAATATGGAAACCTCATTAGTTGAAAAGGTTTTGGACGGGGATATAGATGAATTTATCAAAGCCGAAATAGGATATGATTAAATTTCAAAATATAACCAAAAGTTATTCCCTCCAAATAATATCCTTAGACAATATTTCTTTTGAGATTAAAGAAAAAGAATTCGTTTCTATTGTTGGCAGGTCGGGAGTGGGTAAAACCACTATTTTTAAATTACTTTTGGCTGAAGAAAAACCGACAAAAGGCAAGGTTTTTTTTAAAAATAAGGATGTTCACAAAATAAAAAAATCCCATCTTCCTTATCTGCGCCGGGAAATCGGAGTGGTTTTTCAAGACTATAAATTATTGCCCTCCAAGACCGCCTATGAAAATATCGCCTATGCCCTGGAAACAACCGGAGCTTCGGACGAAATTATTAAAAAAAATGTTCCCAAAGTTTTGGAAATTGTTGGACTTGCCGACCGGGCTAAAAATTTTCCAGCCGAGCTTTCAAGTGGTGAAAAACAAAGAGTGGCTCTGGCCCGGGCTTTAATTCACCGACCTTCAGTCATTTTAGCCGATGAACCAACAGGCAACCTTGACCCCTATCATACCCTGGATATTATTCGCTTTTTATTGAAAATCAATGAAATGGGTACAACCGTGGTTTTAGCCACCCATGATAAAGAGATAATTGATATTTTAGGAAAAAGGGTCATTACTTTGGAAGAGGGAAAAGTCATTCGTGACGAAGAAAAAGGAAAATTTATTTTGTAATTATCCAATATGTTTATTCTATTTAAAAAGCTATTTCATTCATCTTGGATAGGTTTTCAGCGAAACAGCACTCTTTCCATAGCCACCATTTTTATTTTAGTTATTATTATTGTTTTAATAACAGGACTTTTTATTTTTCAAAAATCAGCCGAATTTTTAATCGCTCAAATTCAGGAAAAAATTGATGTTTCCGTTTATTTCAAGGAAGGGGTTTTGGAAAATGAAATTTTAAAGCTTAAAGAGGAACTGGTTAATCTTCCCCAAGTAAAGAGCGTTAACTATATTTCCAGAGAAGAGGCCGAAAGAAGATTTAGAGAAAAATATAAAGATGACCCAATTTTAATGGCTTCTTTGGAAGAAATAGGCAATCCCTTTTTAGCTCATTTGGACATTAAAGTGTTTGCGGCCGGACAATTTGAAATCATTGAAGATTTTTTAAAAAAAAGTCCTTATCGGGATTTAATTCTTGAAACCGATTATTTTCAAAGAAAAGCAATGATTGAAAGGATTTTTGCCCTTACCGCGGACATTTATCACTTCGGAATAATTTTAATTTTAATTTTAGGCCTTGTCGGCATTTTAGTCGCTTTCAATACCATAAAATTAGCCATTTACAGCCAAAAAGAAGAAATCGGCATAATGAGATTGGTCGGCGCTTCCAACTGGTTTATTCGCGGACCCTTTTTGGTTCAGGGTTTCATTTCCGGAATTTTTTCTTTTCTAATCGCCTTTTTAATTACTTTGGCAATTTGTTATTTTTTAAGTCCCAAAATTGAAGGCCTTTTTGCCGGTCTTGATATTTTCGCTTTTTTTGTTAATAATTTTTGGACCATTATTTTAATTCAAGCAGCAACCGGACTGGGCTTGGGAATGATTTCCAGTTTGATTGCCGTTAGAAAATATTTGGAGGTTTAAAATTTGCGGTCAATTTACTAAATAATTGCGGGCTCGCCTGCCTGCGCCGGCAGGTCTAAAAGAAAGAAGAATTGAAAAAGAGGGAACATTAGAGAAATTGAAAATAAGAAGTAAATATTGCGGGGTCGTCTAA
>JAHXGN010000010.1:0-4839 GCA_019923625.1 Candidatus Nealsonbacteria bacterium | reverse complement strand
GGATTTTCCTTGAAAAAAGTTCGGATTTCGTTTAGGGCTCGGAGCCAGTAAGGAAAAGTCAATCTTTCCGTCTCGCCGCTTCGCGGCTCGGCGGCCAAATTGAACGGGATTTTCCAGCTGAAATTTTTGATTTCGTTTGCCGGCTTCGCCGGCAAGTAAAAGAAAATTTTTATACATTAGGACAGATATTTCATTGAAATTTCTGTTTTTTAGTTGCCTCGCTTTTTTCTTCTCTAAGATTTGCTGTCAGAGGTAAAATCTGTTAAGATTTTATTAGCGAGTGAAGCCCGCTAAAGGAAAATCATGAAAAAACCAGAAAAAAATTCAAAATGGGATTTTGACAAATGGGCAAAGAGATATGACAAAACTATTAAAAGAGGCTATCAGGCTAATGACTGGATGTATAAAAATTACGAGGAGGTTCTTAATCAGGTTGTAGCCTTTACCCAAGATATTCTAAAAAAACCCAAGATAACAATGGTAGATATCGGAGTGGGAACCGGCAACTTGGCCCAGAAATTCGTTGGGAAAGTAGAACACCTAATTGGCATTGATTCCTCCGTCGAGATGCTAAAAATCTCCAAAGAGAAGCTTCCAACAATTGAAGCAAGAAAGGGTGATTTTTTAGAGCTTCCTGTAGCGGATAATTCCGTCAATCTAATTGTTTCCGCCTACGCTTTTCATCATTTGACCGAAGAAGAAAAAATGAAAGCCCTCGAGGAGATGCACCGGATTTTAAAAAAACAAGGTAAAATTATCATTGCCGATTTAATGTTTGCCAATCAGAAAGCGGAAAAGGGGATTAAAAGTAAATTGATTGCCGAAAACAAAGGCGAAATTGTGACTGAAATTGAGGAGGAACACTATGGTTATATGAATACCTTAACTCAGAAGGTTATCGGGCTGGGGTTTTCCGTCCAACAAAAACAAATGACTGATTTTGTTTGGGTAATCTGCGGGAAAAGATAATCTCTCGTTGCCGCCAAAGAAAAACTTGAAATTGTCAAAGAACGCGGCGAGCCCGCTTGCGGGCGAGCCGCCCCAGAAGGAGAAACTTCGTTTCCCTACGGGGCAGGCAAATTACGGGGGCTTTTCCTCGCCGCCGCAGGCGGCGAAAAATGTTCGAGCTAATTTCAATATACGCAGCGTTTTGACAAGCTCAGCGCAGGCCACCGAGATTGAAGAGACGTGGTCAGATTGTCAAACCACATCTAACTTGAGAGCGGTCCGAGAAACCGATCTGCCCACAAATTATTTATATCAATCTTATGGAAAAAGTTAAATCAAACGTTCTGAAAGAAATAGAAAAATCAAAGAAAGAGCAGATTAGATTTCTGCAAAAGTTGGTTCAATCTCGTTCAGTTAATCCGAATATGGATGACCCAACCAAATCAAGCCCCTACGACCCGGTGGAACTTGAGGTTGCCGAGTTGATTTTTAATAAACTAAAGAGCATCGGTCTTTCTCCTAAATTTGAGGGCCTTTCTTCTTCAAGGCCAAATGTAGTTTGCGAGTTCGGAAAGGGAAAAAAGACGCTGATTTTTAACGGCCACATGGATACAGTTCCTCCTCCTAAGGGATACGATTTTAATCCCTTTTTGGGATTTATTGAAAGGAGAAAGCTCTACGGGGCTGGAGCCTTAGATATGAAATCCAGCTTAAGTGGCTTTATATATATGGCCAAAGCACTTTTGAAATTTGAGCAGGCATTAAGAGGAAAAATTTGTTTGCAGTTTGTGATTGACGAAGAACCGATGGCAGCTTCACATTTTGGAACTCGTTATCTTTTAGAAAAGAAATATACGGGAGATGCGGCAATAGTTGGAGAGCCCGGTTTGCATAAAATTACTATTGGTAATAGAGGTGGCTATAGATTTAAATTAGAAACCTTCGGAGATGCAGTGCATACTGGTTCAAGAGAATGGGAGCAAAAAAAAGAGGGACTCAATGCAGTTTTAGAAATGACAAAAGTGATTAAAACGTTGGAGGGATTTAGATTCCCAACAAAAAAGCATCCTGTTTTTCCGGGGAGAAAAAACGTATTGACGTTTCCAACTCTAATTAAAGGAGGGAAGGCTATAAATTTTGTTCCGGATTCTTGTATTGCCTTTGGCGACACAAGGCTCCTCCCGGGTGTTACCAAAGATTATCTAGAAAAAGAAATCAAAAAAAGACTCAAAGGGCTAAAAATAAAATACAAATTAACACCTTTTGTTTATGTGCCAGCGTCTTTTGTCAAACCAACAGAACCAATTGTCAAAATTCTAAAAACTAATGCTCAACAGGTAATAAAGAAAAAGTTGGTTTGCGAAGGCTCCGGCCCCTGGAGTGACATGTGGATGTTTATTGAAAAAGGGATCCCGGCTGTAAATTTCGGTTGCGATGGGGCGGGCGCTCACGGTAAGAACGAGTATGTAGAGATAAAAAGTTTAATTGATGTGACAAAAATCTACAGTCTAACCGCCCTGGATTTTCTGAAATAATTAGGCGATTTTTTGATAGAATAAGATTACAAAATAATTCCGAGAAAGCCGCCGGAATTCATTCGTGGGGATGAATCGGCTTGATGTTCTTTTTAACAAGCGATAAAATAAATATAGGTAGACTTTCAAAGCGGTTATACCGACTGGAATTTCTCGCAACATCAATTCTCTGTTGCGTGTAAAGTCGCAAGAGTATTTCTAACAGGGCTGGGCAGAGTAGAGTGCGTGCTCCCATTGGGGATGTCTAAGGATCTATATTATTCCTTCGGTGAGGATACAACCTTATCCGTTGAACCGAGAATCTCCCGACTTTAGTCGTGGAGAGTGTCAAAAACAATATATTCAAAAATGAAATAATAATTTTTCCGCGCGAAGCGCGGAAATTTTCCCTCACTCCAATTCCCTCAATAATTTATGTTTGAAAAAGAACCACAATTTTTTAAGACGAAGGAAACATCAAAGAAAATACCAGAGGAAGCATCAAAGGAAGCGTTAGAATCAAAAACAGAAATAAAAGGAGAAATTAGCCAGAATGAAAAATTTAGGGTTATTAAAAAATATGTTGAGACAATTGAAGAAAAAAAAGCAGCGAAGGAGATAAAAAAGTCTTTCTTGAAATTGACTCCCGATGAATTAGAAACAAGCCTAAGCAAAAAAGAGTCAGATTTAATCTACGGAGTTATTTCAGAATATAACACCCTGCTGAAACATTTTGAAGAGAATAATATCAAAAGAGAAGAAATTAAGCAATTTTTAGAAGAAAAAGGAGAAGAAATGTTGCCTTATCGAATTAGACGAGGTTATACTAAATTAGATATTGGTTTGCGCAATATCAATAATATATTGTTCGACAGGTGGTTGAATATCGCTGAGGGGGGGTTTCGAAAAATTCCCGAGAAATTCTTCCTTGAGGAACTCAAAACTGTTGTCAATTTGGAGATCGACCTCGCGGATTTAATATCCGAAAATGCAGAATGGAAGGAATATTCAATTAATAGGAAGGAAAAAACTGAAAAACCTATAGAGATTAAAGGGTTTGAGAAATTTGATTTTCCGCAAATTAAAGGAAAAGAAATTGTTGAAACAGCTACTGCTCTTTTACCGAAAGAACTTTTTTCGAATAAAATCAGGATGATAGAATATCAGGATAAAATTCAGCCAGTGGACAAAAAGTATGGTTTTACTGGAGAAAGATTTGCTAGCTTTTCTCCTTTATATTTTCGTGGGAAAGATAGGGCGGATATTGCTTTTTATAAGGTTTCTTTATTAGATAAAATAAGTTACTTAAAAGAGCTTCCTTTTATGTTGGCTCACGAATGGGCGCATAACATAGATCCGAGATTGGATGATCAAAAAGACTTACTTCCTGGAATGCAACTTCAAATGGTAAAAGAATGGGATAAAGCGAGAATGGAAGAACTGGAATGGAGTAGTTATGTTTTGAAGATAAATAACCCGGATAAAAAAATAAAAGAGGGCTTGAAGAGTCAGGAGAGTTTTGCCGAAAGTTGCGCCTGTTTTTTGGAAAATCCGGAAGTTTTTAATCTTTCTCATCCCAAAAGATACGAGTTTTTCAGCAAATGGCTTTCAATCCGATTTCCAGAGCTTGACCTTACTGATAGACAAAAACAAGAAGAAAGATATAAAAAGGCGCATAGTTTCTGGCCCAAAATTACTTCCTCAGAAGAAGAAAAAAAATAAATTTATGTCCCAAACTTTTATTATAAAAGACCGTTTCCAAAAAGAATTAGGAGAAATCTCCTTTTCTGAAAATAGGTTTAAGGTTGAAGTTTCCCGAAAAGAAGACCAGGAAATACTTGAAGACCTTTTGGACAGATTCTTCAAACGAGGTATTCGGGATTTAGGAGAAGTGATATTAGATGAAGCCATTAAGCCGGGTGACCCTTTATTTTTGAACGAAGTCCGAAACCAACTGCTCAGAAAGGGTTATCTTTTAGTCAAGAAACAATAAATTTAAAAATTAAAGTTGATACTCAATAAGGTTTAGCTAAATTTTCAACTACATTTTGAGGAAATTTTACATAAAATCAAATAAAACTATAATTAAGTAATGGCTTCAAAAATTAAGAAAAGAAAAAAGATAATTAAAAAACCGGCTCAGCCCTCTCGTCAAAGTGGTTTAAAATCTTTTACTTCCCGAGCGTCAGCGAAGGGGCGAAAAGAAAGATTGCTTTCTTTACCCGAGCGTCACAGCGAAGGGGCGGAGATGAAGGCAAACCCCGAAGGGGGCAAACTTCATCGACTACCCGAGCGTCACAGCGAAGGGGCGGAGATGAAGGCAAACCCCGAAGGGGGCAAACTTCATCGACTACCCGAGCGTCACAGCGAAGGGGCG
>JAHXGN010000009.1 GCA_019923625.1 Candidatus Nealsonbacteria bacterium | reverse complement strand
AAATAAAGTATTTATTATGGCTAAAGAAGTTATAAAAAAAGACGGGACAAAAGAACTCTTTGATATTGAAAAAGTTAGAAAAGCAATTGCTTTGGCCGCTGAAGAAGCTGGTCTCTCCGAAGAAAAGAAAAATGAGGTAGTCGAGCGGGTAGCAGCTGCTGTAATTCAGGCAACTGAAGGAAAAGAGGAAATTACTGCCTCAGAAATTAAAGAAAAGATTCTCTCGGAACTTGACAGGATTAAACCTGCTGTTTCTACTGCCTGGCGAAAGTACGACCAAGAAAAGAAAGAAGCTTAAGGACTGGGACTTTTGGAACTAAGTTGCCGAGGCAATTAAAAGCAGAAATAAAATGGTTTCGGGAAAATTTGTTACTTACGCCACATTGGCCCAGGCAGTTATTTTATCCTTGCTCGGGGTTTATTATATTTTTGGAGTTTAATTTTGTTATAATAATAAATCTTTGGTTTTTTAGCCCGGCGCGGGCGGCCGGGTTTATTATGTTCTAATGTTTTTAATATAGCGGCCGCTATTATTTATGAATTTTTCCATCCTTATTGAGAAAATTCCCCGAATTGGACCCCAATACCAGAAAAAATTAAAAAGGTTGGGAATTAAAACCGTTGGCGACCTTATTTTCCATTTTCCTCATCGTTATGAGGATTTTTCTGATATTTTACCGATTTCAAAAGCAGAACCTGGAAAAGTTGTTTGCCTCCGGGGAAAAATTACTGAAATCAGAAATATCAAGACCTTCAGAAAAAGAATGTATATAACCGAAGCAAAAATAAGCGATAGTTCCGGAGAAATTCGAGTTGTCTGGTTTAATCAGCCCTATTTGATAAATACTTTAAAAAAAAGCGATTTTGTCTTTTTGGCTGGCAAAATAGTTTTGAAATCCGGAAAAAAATATTTATCAAACCCGGCTTATGAGAAGATAAATCCGAAGATTGAAATCCAACCTCATCCCGGCTTGAATGGGTTGGGTCGGCCAGCTTCAAATTTGGGGCCGTGGCGAAATTCGGATATTGATTTAACCCATATGGGGCGACTGGTGCCGATTTATCCTGAAACCGAAGGAATGTCCTCGCGCTGGCTAAGATTTATTATCAAACCACTTTTGATAAAAATAAAAAATGAAATTCCGGAAACCCTGCCTGCTCAAGTATTAAAAAAAAATAAACTTTTATTGATTAAAGAAGCAATCTGGCAAATTCACTTTCCCGAGAACCTGGAAAAAGCTGAATTGGCAAAAAAAAGATTTGTTTTTGAAGAACTTTTTAACTTATCTTTGGCCATTCTTTCTGAAAAAATAAAATTAGCCAAAGAAAAAGCAATTGTTATTCCTATTAATCTTAGTTTGGTCAAAAAATTTGTAGACAAACTGCCTTTCACCCTGACCCCTGACCAGAAAAAAGCAGCTTGGCAAATTTTAAAGGACTTGGAAAAAATAAAACCAATGAATCGGCTCTTGAATGGCGATGTCGGCTCGGGAAAAACAGTAGTGGCTATAATGGCCGCCCTTAACACAGTTAGGGCCGGACTTCAAGTTACCTTTATGGCGCCAACTGAAATTTTAGCCAAACAACATCACAAAACCATAACTAATTTTTTAAAAGGATTTAAAATCAAAATTGGTCTAATTACCGGAAAAGAAAATTTTTTTGATGGGAAAAAAATTAAAAGAAAAGAAATTATAGAAAAAATAAAGCAAGGGGCCTGCCATATTTTAATCGGCACCCATGCTTTAATTCAAGAAAAAGTGGAATTCAAAAAAACAGGGTTAGTCATTATTGATGAACAGCATCGCTTTGGAATAGAACAAAGAGCGAAATTATGCCGCAAACAAAAATTTATACCTCATCTCCTTTCAATGTCAGCCACCCCCATTCCCAGAACCCTTGCTTTGACAATATACGGCGACCTGGACTTATCTTTACTCAAAGAAATGCCTAAGGGAAGGAAAAAAATAATGACTAAAATTATTCCTTCCTCAAAAAGACAAGAGGCCTATGATTTTATCAGGAAAGAGGTGAAGTCCGGCCGAGAATTGAACCTTCTCAAGTTTCACAAAGCGGAAATTTAAAAGAACAAACCATTATTTTAGATGAACGGAAGTTTTCCTGGGCTGATGTAAAAGCAGTAAAGGAGGAATACGAAAAATTATCAAAAAATATTTTCCCTGATTTGAATGTGGCAATGCTCCATGGAAAAATGAAACCCGAAGAAAAAGAAAAAACGCTTGAAAGTTTTAAAAACGGCAAAACCGACATTCTTGTTTCAACTTCGGTTATAGAAGTAGGAATTGATTTTCCGAACGCCACCATAATGTTCATTGAAGGCGCTGATAAATTCGGATTAGCTCAACTCCATCAGTTTAGAGGAAGGGTCGGTAGGAGTAAATACCAATCATATTGTTTTTTGCTTTCCGAATTTCCAAGCAATCCGCGGCTAAAAGCAATAGCAAGGTCTCAAAACGGCTTTGAATTAGCAGAAAAGGACTTAAAATTAAGAGGTCCCGGCGATCTATTTGGCCAAAGACAATGGGGCATACCTGATTTTGTCATGGCTTCCTTGAAAAATATTGAATTAATTGAAAAAACAAGAATGGCGGCCAAGGAAATTTTAGAAGAAGATTTAAAATTAAAAAAATATCCCTTATTAAGGGAAAAATTGGAGGAATTTCAAAGAAGAATCCATTTAGAATAATTTAATAATTTCTTATTTTATAGTGACCCCACGGGAAGTCGAATCCCGGTTTTTGGGATGAAAACCCAATGTCCTAACCACTAGACGATGGGGCCTTAATTGTTTTTCCTTTTTGATTTTATCTTAGGATTTGGAAAAAAGCAAATTTATTAATAGAATAAAATATTATGGTCAAAGAAAATAAATTTTCTTCTCGCGCTGAACCTGACGATAGGAAGGTGAGGCGTGAGAAGAGAACAAAGTTCTCTTCGAACACCGAGCTTTTGCGAAGCAAAAGTGAAGGTAAAGAAGAGGACGAAGTCCTCTTCGCTCCCCTCGCTGACGCTCGGGAGAAAGAGATTCCAAAAACTTACAACCCAAAAGAAGTGGAAGAAAAAATTTATAATCTCTGGCAAAAGTCAGGTTTTTTTAATCCGGATAAACTGCCGGGAAAGAGAAAGAAAACTTTCACTATTATTATGCCCCCGCCCAATGCCAATGGTTCTCTACACATTGGCCATGCGGTTTTTGTCACTCTCCAAGACATAATGACAAGATATAAAAGAATGCAGGGCTTCAAAACTCTCTGGCTGCCGGGAGCTGACCATGCCGGCTTTGAAACCCAAGTGGTCTTTGATAAAAAACTGGAAAAAGAAGGCCGTTCAAGATTTGAAGCGCCCAAAGAAAAATTATATCAAGAAATTCTTCAATTTACTTTGAAAAATAAAAAAATAATGGAAGAGCAACTAAGAAAATTGGGGGCTTCCTGCGACTGGTCAAGGGAAAAATTCACTTTGGATAAAGATATTATCAAAATTGTTTATCAGACCTTCCAAAAATTGAAAAAAGACGGACTAATCTATCAAGGAAAAAGAATTGTCAATTGGTGTACAAAACATCAAACTTCTCTTTCAGAGCTGGAAATAAAATATGAAGAGCGCCAAAATCCTCTTTATTATATAAAATACGGTCCTTTTGTTTTAGCGACAGTTAGGCCGGAAACAAAATTTGGCGACACCGCCTTAGCCGTTAACCCTAAAGATAAAAGATATCAACAATACGTCGGGAAAACAATAGAAGTTAAAGGGCTGCTGGGTCTTTTTAAAATAAAGGTAATTGCCGACGAATCGGTAGATTCCGATTTCGGGACAGGCGTCGTAAAAGTAACCCCGGCCCACGATCCAATTGATTTCGAAATTGGTCAAAGACATAATTTAGAAATCCGCCAAATAATTGATTTTTATGGCCGACTTAATGAAAAAACCGGGCCATACGTCGGCTTGAAAGTCAAAGAAGCCAGAGAAAAGATAGTTGTTGATTTGAAACAGAAAGGATTGTTGGAAAAAATTGATTATAATTACAAACACAATCTAGCGGTCTGTTATAAACCAAAATCCGGCCCCCTTTCTTTAAGAGATATGGCTGTCAAAGCGGTAAAAAATGGAAAAATTAAATTTATTCCTAAACGTTTTGAAAAAATATTTTTTCATTGGATGAAAAATTTAAGAGATTGGAACATTTCAAGACAGATTGTCTGGGGAATTAAAATTCCCGATAAAAAAAATACTAAGGGTGAGGTTTTTGATACCTGGTTTTCTTCTGGTCAATGGCCCTTTGCCACTTTAATGACAACGAAACCCGGAGATTTTAAAAAATATTATCCTACTGATGTGATGGAAACCGGCTGGGATATTCTCTTTTTCTGGGTAGCCAGAATGATAATGTTCGGACTTTATGTTACAAAAAAAGTTCCTTTTCGCCATGTTTATCTTCATGGTTTGGTCCGCGACAAAGACCGCCAAAAAATGTCAAAATCCAAGGGAAATGTTATTGATCCTTTGGGAGTAATTGATATTTACGGAGCCGATGCCTTAAGAATGGCTCTGGTAACAGGCAATAAACCCGGCTCAGACTCCATAATTTACGAAGAAAAAATTAAGGGTTATCGTAATTTTGCCAATAAAATCTGGAATGCCAGCCGGTTTGTCTTGACCAATCTAAAAGGTTTTGACCCCAAAATTAAGCCAAAATTATCCAAAAAAGATAAGAAAATTTTAAGGGAATTAAACGGTTTTTCAAAAGAAATTAGCGAACTGATGGATTCTTTCAAGTTTCACCAAGCAGCAGAAAAAATTTACCATTATTTCTGGCATACCTTCTGCGATAAAATTATTGAGAAAGAAAAGTCTCGGCTTCAGGGCTCCAATAAAAAAGAAAAGGGGGCTAGCCAATACCTGCTTTTGGAAATTCTGAAAACCAATTTAAAACTTTTACATCCCTTTATGCCTTTTATTACTGAAGAGATTTATCAGAAATTACCGATTCACCCTGTTAAATCCCCCGAAGGGGGAATTTCGCCAAAAGCGAAATTATTTAACAGGGTAAAGAACAAAAAGAAGTGTTTAATGATTGAAAATTGGCTATGAGCCATTGGTTTTATGTTTTTTTTGGAATTTTACCAAGCGTTGTCTGGCTTTTTTATTTTTTAAGAAAAGACGTTAAGCCGGAATCAAACCGGATGATTTTGAAAATTTTCTTTTTGGGCATGCTTTCCGTTTTGCCGATTTTATTGATTGCTTCCTTTCTAACTTTTTTCGGTTTTTGGGGAACCATTATCGGTTTAACAGAATCGCGGCTCTTTTTTTATCTTATTTTTATTTTCTTTTGGGCCGGAATGGAAGAATTTTTAAAATATTTAGTCGTAAGAAAATATGTTCTTTTTAGTTCCGAATTGGATGAGCCAGTTGACCTAATGCTTTATATGATAATTTCCGCTCTGGGTTTTGCCGCTTTGGAAAATATTTTAATTTTAATTTTACCTTGGGGCAAACCCTTTTTAATTTTTGAAACCATTGGCATTGTTTTCATCCGTTTTATTTCAGCCACTTTTTTACATGCTCTTTGTTCCGGCCTGGTTGGCTATTTTTTAGCCCTGGCAGTTTATGAAACAAAAAAAAGAAAAAAACTTATTTTTTGGGGATTAATTCTGGCTACTTTCTTGCACGGTTTTTATAATTTTTCTATAATGAAAATTGGCGGAATAAATTCTATTTTAATTATCTTTATTATTTTGACCGGATTGGCAATATTTATTCTTTCTGCTTTTAAAAAAATTAAAAAATTAAAAAGTATTTGCCTATGACCGATTTTTTAGAAAAACTTAAAAAAGGAATGGGGATTAAAATTTCTGTTAAAGAGCCGGAACAAAAAAAAGAAGAAGGGCTCAAGGAAGACAAATCTTCTTCGCCGCCTCTGGCGGCGGCTCGGGAGGTCAAAGAAAGTAAACTTTCTTCTTCGGCCGAAATTGAAGTTAAAAAAGAGGATTGGTTTGAACCAGAGGGTGAATTGGCAATTGATGTTTATCAAACAGAAGAAGAAATTGTTGTTCAATCACCAATTGCTGGAATCAGGCCGGAAAATTTAGATATCTTTGTTGAAAATGATGTTTTATCAATAAGGGGCAATCGTCAAAAACCGGACGAAATCGGTCAGAAAGATTATTTTTATCAAGAATGTTATTGGGGGCTGTTTTCTCGTCAAGTTATTTTACCGAAAGAAACCGACCCCAGTCGGATTATAGCTGAAATGAAAGAGGGGGTTTTAATAGTCAGAATACCGAAAGTCAAAAAAGAAAAAAGCAAAAAAATTATTATAAAAAATTAAAATCTTAAAGAATCTTTTTAATAAAAAAATCTCCCCCTTTCGCTGGCGCTCGGGAGGGCGATTTTTTGATTTTAGATTTTTTAAACTCTGCGAAAAATGTGCCCCTATTCCATATTATTTCTAAGTTCTTGTTCCCAAATATGATTGATTTTAATTGCCTCTTGAATTTTTTTCTCAGCTAACTCATAATCTCCTATTTTTTGGGCAAATCTAATCGCCCTGAGGTGGGAAACAAATACTTTTGATTCAAGTTTAATAGCTTTTTCCAATAAAAACAAGCTTTTATCAAATTGTTTTTGAAAAAAATAAGCATCGGCTAATTCCCAATAGGCCTGTTGATGATTCGGACTAATTTGGAGTCCTTTTTTGAGAATATTTTCTGCTTGATAAGATTTAGACGGATCAATTAGACCATAAAGATTATAAACCTGGCCCAATCTAAGATAAAAATTAAAATCAAAAGGGGATTCTTTAATGCTTTTTCTTAATTCCTGGCTGATAAAATTAAGCTCTAATTTTAAATCCTCTTTTGAGGCCCCTCCGTCTATTCCCTCTTTGATAAAACTCATACTGGTCCGAGCAAAAAAATCTCTTTTTAAGTGCTTTCCAAGAGGAGAGGTCTCCAGCGCCCTCTGGTATAAAATAATCCTTTCTTGAGGAACCGGATTATTAATTGCTTGAATTACTAAAAAACTGGCTCTAAAGGGCTGAATTACAAATTTTAAAAAAGAAAAACAAAAAAGAACTAATAAAATAACAATCAAAAATATTATCTTGGCTGAAAAAATAGCTTTATTGGGCAGAGGAATAAAATATTCTTTTTTCTGAAAATCGTTCCGGGCCAAACTGCCAATAAACCCCAAAACTAAAAAAAACATTAAAGAATCGCTAATCATATTAGAAAGGGTTAGACTTAGAGCAAAATGAGAAATCAAAAGTGCCGAAAATACTCCAAAAATTGAAAAATCAATTTCCTTTTGAGAAAATTTTTTCCAAAGTAGATAAAAAACGGTTCCCAAAATGACAAGATAAAAAATCAATCCAAAAATTCCGCCGGCAATTAAAGTATCAAAAATAATATTAAGGGTCTCATCATGTAAAATTTCTCCGCCGTATTCCGGAAGAAAGGACTTGGCAGAAAAATTTTGATTATACATTATTTCAACATTTTCTAATCCCCAACCGAACCAAGGGCGTTCAAGAAATCCCTGCCAGGATATCTGCCAGGTAAGAAATCTTGACCGACTGGCCATTCTGGTTATTGTCTCAAAAACAAAAGTTCCGGGCTGAAAAGCTAAATAAATTAAAGAGGAAATTAAAATAAAAAAAATTATTAAAAAAGAAATGCCAATTATTTTTAGATTCCCTTTTTGACAAAAAATTAACCAAAATAAAAAAAGTAAAATTACTCCTCCAAAAAAAGAAATAATCGCTGCCCTGGCTCCACTTAATAATAAAGCCGAAAAAATTATAAGAAAAGATATTACTGAATAAATTTTTAAATCTTTGGTCGAAGAAAGCAAACTTTCTTCTCCCCCTTTCGCTGGCGCTCGGGAGGTCGAAGAAAGCAAACTTTCTTCTCCCCCTTTCGCTGGCGCTCGGGAGGTTAAAGAAAACGCTTTTTGAGAATTTAAAAATAAATAAAAAACTAAAAAAATATTAAAAAGTAAATAAGTTCCCAAAAAAGAACTATTACCAAGGGTTACCCCCCCATGAGGAGGAAGTAATATGGAAGGTAAATTGACATCAACCAAAGCAAGTAGACTAAGCAAGCTTATTAAAACAGCAACCGAAACCGAAATTCCAAAAATCACCAGCCAGTCCTGTTCTTTTTTTAAAAAAGAAGAAATAACAACAAAGAAAAGGAACAAATGGAAATAAACAAAAAGACCGTCCATTCTTTGATGCTCTCCCCAAAAACTTCGCCAAAAATCTACTCCGAAAATTGAACCCAAAATCAAGGCGCCGATAAATAAAATTATAAATAAAAAAAGGGAATTCAATCGGGGCCGAAAATCTTTAGAAAAAATGTTTAAAATTAACCAAGTAATAAAAATTATCTGAGTCAATCCTATAAAATAAAGGGTCTTAGGAACAAGATGGGGATAGAAATATTTTCCATCAACAACAAGGGGGGTACATAAAATTAAGAGAATGCCAATTAAAATAATTTTGAAACAAATTTCTGCCGGCCGAGCCCTTAGTTCTTTTATTTTAAACTTAATCTCCCCCTTTATTTTTCTTAGTTTTTGAAACATAGTTGCTTATTATGCGGGGAATTTTTAGTTTCCGATATGATTAAACAGAAAATTTTTTCAAAATTAAAAATGAATTTTCAAAATTAAAAATTGGCAAGAGAGAGATTTAAACCCAGACAGTCCTAAGCCATAAGCGCCCCGCAAAATTTTGCCTATGCCGAGGGTGGGATTTGAACCCACAAGGCTTTCGCCATAGGATCCTAAATCCTACGTGTTTTCCGGTTTCACCACCTCGGCAAAATTAATACAGGGTAAATATGCCAATTCTGCGCAACTGCCTGTTTTTTTATTAAAAGCCAACCTTCCTTTTATTAATTTTTTAATTTAAAAAGGAAGGTTGGTAAATTAATTTAATTTTCTATTGTCCTTTTGCCCTTACTATCTTGTTTCTATTATCATTATGGTAATGGTGGTGCTGCTGGTGCTCCTACTATCATTCTGATAAAAGCTACCAATCCTCTGGCAAGTAAAGCCACTATTATTCCGGCAATAGCATAAGTAAGCATGGTTTTGCCTCTTTTAATCATTGTTTCATCTCCAGCCGCAGTAACAAAGTGAAAACCGCCGACAATTATCATTATCACGGCAACAATCATTAAAATAGCGAAAACCCAATTAGTAATTCTGGTTAGGGCAGGCATAATTTCAACCATCGGAGCTGCTTCGGGTGGTGTGCCTGACAGTACAACCGTGGGTCCAACCAATAAAGGCAGGGCTAAAAGGGTTCCTATTAAAATCGGTAAAATTTTTTTCATTTTCTTGCCCTGTTAAATTCGCTGACGCGACTATTTAACAGGGTGGATTAATTTTTTATTAATTTTCTTCTAACATTAATTAGGGCTCAAAACTTAAACTAATTCTTCAAAGTCATAATTAATGTTGGGGTTCGACCTTTTGTTTTTAAATTTTATTAAGGGGCGCCTAAAATCCCCCTTAAAAGCGCTATCAACCCTCTGGCTAAAAGAACAACTATTACGGCTACGACGGTCCAGACAATAATATTTTTACCTGTTTCAATTTTTTTCGGATCTCCAAGAGCGGTCACAAAATAAAAACCGCTGATAATTATCATTAAGGGCGCTAAAACAATAGTTACCCAGAAAACAAAATTGACCAAAGCATTAATCAGCTCCTCAAAAGTCCTTGCCCCTAAGGGGTTTGGAAAAGTAATTAGCCCGGGAATGCCAGGGGCTGGATCCCCAGGGGCTGGATCCCCAGTGGCTGGATCCCCAAGGGCTGGATCCCCAGGAGCTGGATCCCCAGGGGCAGGGGGTTTAATTTTAATTGAAAATGGTTTAGTGGTCTCTTCTTTTCTAGCATCTCTACACACTATAGTAAAATCAAAAGTCCCCTCTTTGGTTGGTCTCCCGCTAATTATTCCGTCTGTAGTAAGACTAAGACCATCTGGAAGATCCCCGACAAGTCTCCACGAATAGGGAAGCTCTCTGCCGCCAACAGCTGAAAGCGTTGCGCGATATTCTCTACCAACTTCTCCTGAAGGGAGAGTTTTTGTAGTAATTATTAAAGGGATGTGCTCAACGTCAATACGGATATTTGTCCTAGCAATGTTTGTAAGAGCATCCTCTTTGATTCTGCCAGTAACTTTTATTCTAGAACAATGCGGGCTGGCTATTCTTGATAGTATTCCCGTAAGTTTCCCATCTTCAGAAAGTTGAAGCCCTATATTAGCAAACGGATTCCAACACGTAACATCCTCCCCCGGGATATTTTTCCATGTATAAGGAGGGATTCCGCCCTCGGCTTGAAAAGTAAATTCAAAATTCTTTCCTACAAACCCTTTCTCTGGAAACCTACCATCGGGAGGGAGGTTAGTAATCATAAGTTGTGGTATCGATATAAAAATAGAAAGACGCCTACTATTAGCAATAGTACCACGACCGTCTACGACACTCACTCTAAAAGTATGGGTTTTTACTACTCCATCTTCTGTTGGCGTTCCTATAATTCTCCCAAAAGTAGGATGTATCATAAGGCCGGGCGGAAGCTTCCCGTCCATTAAACCCCATGTGTAAGGAAGGGTACCTCCCCGCGCTTGTAGTTGTTGGTTATATTCTACTCCGAAAGTCCCGTCGGGTAGCCGCCCATCAGTTATAATTCTTAAATCACCAGCAAAGACCCCAGTCCCTGATAATAAAGCTAATAAAAATGTGAAAAATAAAATTAAAAAAAATGTTTTTTTCATATTATACTATTTTACCAAGATTATAGCATAATGATAAACAGCTGCTTCAAATTCTTTTTCCAATTTTATGGCGGCTCCTTCTAAATCACCTTTGGCATATTCTAACCACTTTTGAGTTATTTTTTTCATTTTAGCAAAATTAAGGCCCAGTGATGGCTACCAGCTAAAAATTCTTTCTCTAATTTCAAATCAATTTCTTTGGCTAATGTTTTGACTTTTTCAGCTGAGACCCTTTCTTCTTCCGGACCCAAAGCGGTCTCGGTTAACCAATCAATAATTAAGGCCTTGCCTCCTTTTTTTAAAACTCTTTTTATCTCTTTTAGAATAGCATTCTTGTCTTCAATTTGAAAGAGAAGATTGATGGAGAGAACCAAATCTATTGAATCGTCCCTTATCTTGGAGTTTTTTTCCAAATCTACCAAGATTGTTTCAATATTAAAAACTTTTTCTAATTGAGCCCGGCTTTTTAAAGCTGATAATGGCTCTTCTAAGATATCTAAAGCATAAATTTTTCCTTCCGTCAATTTTTTAGCCAAAGGAATTGTCCAACCGCCGCTACCTGAACCAAAATCAGCCGCCACCATATCTTCTCGCAGTTCTAACTGTTTTAAAACCTGATTTGGGTCAAGAAAACCTTCCATAAAATTTAAAAGGGTTCATATACAGGTTGCCGAAGCAACTTTATCTCCCTCTTCCATCCTCATTATTTTCACCCCTTGAGTTGCTCTGCTTGATTTGGAGATAGAAGAAATTTTTGTTCTAATTACCTGGCCTTTTTGAGAAATAACAATCAGGTCTTCTTCCTGACCGGTTAAAATGTTTGAAATTATCAAATCTCCGGTTTTTTCCGTAATTTTAGCTGTTTTAATTCCCGTCCCTCCACGATTCTGCAACCTGTATTCTTTTAATTCAGTCCGTTTTCCAAAACCATTTTCCGTGACTATTAATAAACATTCTTTTTGACCCGGCGTAAGAGCCTTCGGCTTTATACGGGGCAAGTTTTTTATAATTTCCATTCCTATAACCCCATCTCCTTTTTTTAAATTAATTCCTTTAATTCCGCAAGACGCCCTGCCCATCTGCCTGATTCCTTTTTCTTTGAAGCGAATGGCCTGACCTTTTTTAGTAACCAAAACTATTTCAAATTCATTTAAAGCGGTTTTTTTAATTATACCGTTCTTGGTAACCATAATCAAATATTTTGAGCCCGACCTTAAATCCTCTTTACCTAAGGGTAAAATATTTAAGACCCTTTCTTGGTTGGAAAGTTCCAAAAAATTAAGCAAGCCCCGTCCTCTAGCCACTCTTTGGGCTTCAGGAACTTCATAAGCCAAAGTTCTGAAAACCTTTCCCGAATCAGTGAAAAAAAGAAGATTGTCAAGAGTGTTAGCCAAAATAAAATGTTCTACAATATCGTCTTGAAGGGTTTTCATCCCCAAAATTCCTTTCCCCCCTCTTTTTTGTAATTTATAAATTTTAGGGCTGATTCTTTTAATATAGCCCGTTTTTGTCAAAGTGATTATTGTTTTTTCCCGGGGAACAAAATCCTCTGTCGCAATTTCATCTATTTTATGAATATAAACTTTTGTTCTTCTTTCATCTCCAAAATTTTCCTTTAAGGAGCTAAGCTCCTTTTTGATTACTTCTTTTATTTTTTGGGGGCTCTTTAAAATGGCTGCCAATGTTTTGATTCTATCTCGCATTTCTTTTAATTCCTCCTCAATCTTTTTTCTTTCTAACCTGGCCAGGGCCGATAATTTTGTCTCTAAAATAGCATTGGCTTGAACCTGGGTTAACTTGAATCTTTTTATCAAATTTTTCTGAGCGCCTTCCCGGCTTTCCGATTTTTTTATGGTTTGAATAACCTCGTCAATTCTGGCCAAACAAAGGTTTAGCCCTTCTAAAATATGAGCTCTTTCCTTTGTTTTTTCCAAATCAAACCTTGTTCTTCGTTCAACAACTGCCTGGCGGTGAACTAAAAAATAATTTAAAAGTTCTAGTAAGTTCAAGGTTCGGGGTTGAATTCCTTCAACCAAAGCAACCATATTGAGGTGAAAAGTTTTTTGAAGTTCGGTGAATTTGTAAAGATAGTTTAAAGTTTTTTGGGGTATGGCTTCTTTTTGCAAATCAATTACAATTCTCATTCCTTCTCTGTCCGATTCATCCCGAATGTCCTTTATGCCCTCAATTTTTTTTTCCTGAACCAAATTGGCAAATTGCTCAACCAATGTTGATTTTTGAACCTGATAAGGAATTTCCTGAATGATAATTTGGGGCCGACCCTGTTCTGATTCAATAATTTCTGTTTTTCCCCTAATAACAATCGGACCCCGACCTTGAGAATAGGCCTGAATAATTTCTTTTTGGTTAAAAATCATTCCTCCGGTCGGAAAATCAGGTCCTTTGATAATTTTGAAAATATCGTCAATTCCTGCTTTGGACCGGTCAACTAAATAAATTAAAGCGTCGCAAACTTCGGTTAAATTATGAGGCGGAATGTTGGTAGCCATGCCAACGGCAATTCCCAAAGAACCATTAAGTAAAAGATTGGGTAGAGGAGAGGGCAAAACAGTGGGTTCTTTTCTCGTCCCGTCATAATTATCTCTGAAATCAACCGTCTTTTTTTCAATATCTTTGAGTATTTCTTCGCCGATTTTGGAAAGCTTCATTTCCGTGTAACGCATAGCGGCAAATTCTGATGGGTCGTCTATCGATCCCACGTTGCCTTGACCTTGAATTAAAGGATATCTCAAAGAAAAATCTTGAGCCATTCTTATTGCAGCATCATAAACTGCCTGATCTCCGTGAGGATGATATTTTCCAAGACAATTATGAGAAACTACTCCGTTAGCTATAAATTCGTGGTCGTTTTCTACTTCAAAATCATAAGTTTTTTGAGAAACAACTTTTTTAATTGAAGCTACTTTCAAAAAGTAAATTTTATTTTCAATAATGTGATTTAAAAATTCAAAGAAAGTTGAACCGATTCTATTTAGTTTCTCTTTTATTCCCCAGTCGATGACTTGAGTTTTTCTGAGGGGTTTTTCCCAAAGATCCGTAGAATATCTAATTTTACATCCTCCATTAGGATACTTTATTCCCATTCTAAATTTATTTCCATTTATATCTTGATACCAACCAGCTCCTAAGTGATTTTCTCTTAATTCTCCAAATAACATTTTCCCAGCATAAGGAATAATATCGTATTGAAATCCACAATTTCTTCTAACTTTTTCATTTTCAATAATTTCCTGAATTCTAAGTCTCTTTTTCTTTGAAGCTAAATTTAAATATTTAGCTAATCTTAGAGCATTTTCTGCCCCTACTTCTAAACTATAGGGTTGATATCTTCCTTTAACTATTCTTCCATTAATGTAGCCACCTTCTTTAAGTTTTAGAATATATTTAGAACTAAATATTCCTTGATGTAAAAGGATAATTAGTAAACCGTCAATTAATTTTTCTGAACTTGAAGCATATTGAATACAACACTTCCCAGGTTTTACACATCCGTCTCCATCAATCAATCCAGAGATAAAAGAGAAAATAACATTAGGAGGTGATTGGAAAATTTTTGAAGGAATTTTTTTAGTAGGAGCTTTAAATCCTTTTAGTTCAAAATTAGAGACGAAAAATTCATTAATAGCTTTCCTATTAATTCTAATCTGATACCTCTTATTATTAAAAATCTTTCCGCTTTTAGTTTTGTATTGATAATCATCCTCTTCAAGGGTAGGAGTATAATTGAATTCTTTCCCAAAAATTGAAACTATTTTTTCTGCTGCTTTTTCTTTTGCTTCGCCTAACCCAAAACTAAGTCTAGGAAGTTTTTTTCTTCCATAATCATTAGAAACTGAACCATCAGAAATTAGAATTCCTAACAAATAGGCAATATTTTCATCTAAATATTGAGGTTGATTTTCTTCAATTTTATTCAGTTCTACTAAATTTTTAATCTCTGGGTAGTCAGCTTTTATTAAAAGATAATCATTTTTAGTTAAATCCTTGGCTTCTTTCCACTCAAATTTCCAATCAGGAGTCAAAACTTTAAACTTTTGGGAGAGAGTAACAATGTTTGAAATTCCATTTTCCAATATAACTTTCAGTAATGGCTTTTCTGGCATTTCGTAAAGCCGAATTACTTTTTGCAATCCATTTTGAGTGTAAACTTCGTCTCCAATTCTAATTTCCTGAATTGGTATCAGTCCTTTTTTGGTCAAAATTAAAGTATCTTTTATAAAACATTCACCCACGACTGTTGCTGATTTTCTGAATTTTGCAGTATGTATCAACCCCATTTCGCCCATCGTATACAAAATCCGGCGATGAACCGGTTTTAGTCCATCTCTAACGTCTGGCAGGGCTCGCGAAACAATAACTGACATAGCATAGTCAATATAACTTTCTTTCATTTCTTCTGTAATTTCCCTGGGCTGAATTTGTTTGTTCAGGGCGCTTGGTTTTTGAAAATTTTTTGGCGGCATGGTCTATAAAATAATTTTTAAGAGGGTTTCAAAATAACAATTTTTGCCTCATTTAAAGAAACATCCTTTTTTTTAATTGATAATTTATTTAATGGTTCCGGTTTTTTTATTCCCAATATTTTAAAAAATTCATCTAAACCATCTAATTTTCCGCTAGCCAACGGACCGAGTTTGGGAATTTGACCCGCCTGCTTTCGGGTTGCTCGGCCGCCAGCCAGTTCGCTGGTAGGCGAAGTCAGCCGGGCCGAAGGCAAGTCAGGCAGGTAATACATAGGAAGGGTAATTTTCGGTTCAATCTGGGTTATTATTTTTAGGGCTTCTTTGGCCGAAACGCCTTCTCTTGTGCCAATAGGAATGGTCAGAATATCAACCTGGCCGATTTTTTCAATTTGTTCTTCGGTTAAATTTTTTTGAACCAATTTTCCCAAATGACACAATTTTAAACCTTCGGCCTCAATAATATAAACCGTATTTTCAACCTCCTTCTCTCCGAAATAAATTCCCCGGACAAAAACGTCTTTAATTTCATATTCACCAGGACCGGAAATCAAAAAAGGGTTGGTTGAAGCCATTTTCAATTTTTCTTGGAGATTCTTATTTTTATTGTGGCTAACCAATAAAATATCTCCTTCCAATTTCGGGATTTTTAGACCGCTTGTTTCATCAAAAGGGTCAATAATAATATTTACTTGATTATTTTTGCCCCGGCTAACTAAAACTTGAAAACAAAATTGACCGCGCCAAATAATGTTCATATAAAATAAAAAAGAATAATATCTTTTCCTTCTTTAATTATTTTATCATCTCTATTGAAAAAATCAACAAAGTGTGTCATATTAAATGATATGAAACCCCGTTAGAAGTCCTTGGCAGAAAAAATTTCTTAAATTTTTTCTGCTCTGGAATAACGGGGTATAACCAATAAACAAAAGCCTGTCTGAAATTAGCTGTCAGCTATATAAAGACAGACTTCTAACGGGGTGAAAGAATTATTGAAAAAAAATAATTTATTAAAGGTGCCGAAAATTGATGAAATTGTAGAGGGAAAAATAGTGGCTAAGGTTCGCTCAAGTGTTTTTATTGATTTGGGTGTTTTAAAAACAGGGATAATTTATGGAAAAGAATTTTATCAAGCCAAAGACATTCTTAAAAATTTAAAAGTCGGAGACCCTATTTTTGCCAAGATAATAAACCTGGAAAACGAAGATGGTTTTGTTGAGCTGTCAATAAGTCAGGCTGGTGAAGAAATTAATTGGGAAAAGTTAAGACAGAAAAAAGAAAAAGGGGAAACACTAAGGGTTAAAATTTCCGGGGCGAACAAGGGCGGTCTCCTGGCCGACCTGTCGGGAATTATGGCCTTTCTACCGGTTTCTCAGTTAAAATCCGAACATTATCCTCGGGTTGAAGATGGCGAAAAAGCAAAAATTTTGAGAGAGCTCCAAAAATTTATCGGTAAGGAACTGGAAGTCAAAATTTTTGACCTTGACCAAAAAGAAAGAAAACTGATTTTATCTGAAAAATTAAAAGATGCTCAAAAAGTAAAAGAATTCTTAAAAAACTATAAAGTTGGCGACGTGGTAGAGGGAGAAATTACCGGAATTGTTGAATTCGGCGCTTTTTTAAAATTTCCCTTAGACAAAAAAGTTTTATTGGAAGATAACCCCATTCCTCCGAGCGATGGTCAGGAGGAAAGAAAAAAAATTGATTTCTTGACGCTTGAGGGATTAATCCATATTTCTGAATTGGACTGGAAGTTGATTGAAGATCCTTCAGAAATAGTAAAGGTGGGCGAGAAGGTTCGGGCAAAAATTATTGAAATTTCCAACAATAAAATATTTCTTTCTTTAAAGGTTTTTAAAAAAAATCCTTGGCAGGACATTGAGAAAAAATATGAAAAAGGAAGTTTGATTGAGGGTAAGGCGGTTAAAATCAATCCCTTTGGCGCTTTTATCCAAATCAGTCCGGAAATTCAAGGATTGTGTCATATTTCAGAATTCGCCAATCAAAACAAAATGAACGAGCAATTAAAAATAGGTGAAAAATATCAATTTGAAATTTTATTGATTAAACCAGCCGAACACCGAATAATCTTAAAATTAATTCAAGGTTCAAATGAAAAATTTAATTAAAAATTTTCTCTTAATTTTGCTGATTTTTTTGCTGGTCTCTTTTATTTTTAATTTTTTCTTTCAGCCCCCTGAAAAAGAAAAAAGGGTGACTCTCGGTCAATTGGTTGAAGAAATTAATCAGGGAAAAGTCAAAAGAATTTCGGTCATCGGCAACGAAATTCAGATTATTTACAAGGACGAGACCCAAGCTAAATCAAGAAAAGAAACAGAAATTGCTTTTTCTCAAACCTTAATCAATTATGGTTTAGAGAAGGAAAAATTAAGAGAATTGGAAGTTGAAATAAAAGAAGTTGGAGGAACTTGGGTTTGGCTGGCCCCGGTTTTATTTGCTTTTTTACCCCTTTTGCTTCTGATTCTGTTTTTTTGGTTTATTTTGCGGCAGGCTAAGGGCGGGGCAATGCAGGCCTTTGATTTTACCAAAGCCAGGGCAAGATTGTTCGGCGCCGGAGGCCAGCCAAGAGAAAAAATCACTTTTAAGGATGTGGCCGGCTTAAAAGAAGCGAAAGAGGAATTAATGGAAGTGGTTGATTTCTTGAAAACCCCCAAAAAATATTTACAAATGGGAGCCAAAATTCCCAGAGGTGTTATGTTGGTTGGAGCCCCGGGAACCGGAAAAACAATGTTGGCAAAAGCAATAGCATCAGAAAGCAATGTTCCCTTTTTCTCAATTTCCGGTTCGGAATTCATTGAATTGTTTGTTGGGGTGGGCGCCTCAGTGAGCGGCGATACACCAATTCTCATTAAAACTTCCGAAGGAATAAATCTTTTACCCATTAAAGAATTCGTTGACCAATACTATAAAGAAAGCGAGTCTGGGTTTATTAGGCCTGTCAATAATGTCCAAAGCTTGGGATTTCAACCATTGGCCACAAAATTTTACGGCGCTAAGTCAGATAAGAAAAAATTTTTCGGCGGCAGTAGATGGACGAATATTCAATCTGTCCTTCGTCATAAAGTTAATGAAATTTACGGAATTTATTATCGCGGCGGCTTAATCAAAACAACTGGCGACCACAGTATTTTCGTCAGAAGCGGCAATATGATTGCGGTTAAAAAGGCGAGTGAATTAAAGCCCGGCGACATTTTAGTTAATCTTCCATTCAAAGTAAGAAGTGAATTTATTCCCGGCCTAGGAACTACTCATAAAATTCGAGCCCACCAATTTCCCGAGGCGGTTAATTTAGAACTCGATCTTTTTGACAACCGATTAGCTGAAGAACAATGGAAGTATAATTTCGCCTTAGAGCATCAATCTGTCTTGAGTCGGGCGGTTATCGGAAAAGAAATCGGTGTCTCTCAAGTAACGGTTAAGAATTGGCAGCTTGGTTACCACCAGCCGCGATTTTTCAGCGCTAATGTTTTCAGCAACAATACTCTTTCGAGAATTAAAGTAACACCAAAATTAATGAGACTTTTTGGTTACTACACGGCTGAAGGCCGAATCACAGAATATTATACTCAGTTTGTTTTCGGTCTTCACGAAAAAGAACTTCATAATGATTGCGTCCAATTATTAAAAGAAATTTTCTGCCTTGAGCCAACTATTAAGGAAATCCCGGAAACTAATTCTTTACGAATTACGCTTAGTTCGCCGATTGTCGCAGATTTTTTCCAGAAACACTGCGGTAATGGTAGTCACCTTAAACATTTACCTTCTTTTATTTGGGAATTACCCAGAGAGCACTTCCTATCCTTTTTGGATGGATACAATAAGGGTGATGGTTATACGACAAAAGATGGCAAGATTGTTATTACTTCGGTTAGCCAACAACTTATCCGGGAACTCGCCTGGATTTGCAGCATGCATGGCCTCCAAGTTGGTGTTGGTCAAACATTTTCTTCGGCCGGCAGAATAATTCATAAAAATCCTTTACCAGAAACTAAAGCGTGGAGATTGATAATTGGTAAAACATCGCATCCCTTCAGAGAAAAAAGTAAATTCCCTTATCAATGGAAGAAACCCATTATTACTAAAATCATTAAGAAATCTTACAACGACTATGTCTATGACCTTTGCGGTTGCGATAACGAAGCGTTTTTTGGAGGAGAAAAACCGATTCTTTTACACAATAGCCGCGTCAGAAATTTATTTGACCAAGCAAGAAAAACAGGCAAAGCAATAATCTTTATTGATGAAATTGACAGTATTGGAAAAGTCAGGGGTACCGGTATTACCGGCGGCCACGAAGAGAGGGAGCAAACTTTAAATCAAATTTTAGCTGAAATGGATGGAATTGGTAGGGAAGAAGGGTTGATTGTTATGGGCGCGACCAATGCACCTCACTATCTTGATCCGGCTCTTTTGAGGCCCGGAAGATTTGATAGAAGAATTATTTTAGACCTGCCCGATATCAATGACCGAGAGGAGATTTTGAAGATTCATTGTCGGGGAAAACCCCTGGCTTTGAATGTCAATTTAAGAGAAGTGGCTGAAAGAACGCCGGGTTTTTCCGGAGCTGATTTGGCTAATGTGGTTAATGAAGCGGCAATTATGGCTGCCAGAAGAAATAAACATCAGGTTTTTCAGGAAGAATTTTTAGAATCAATTGAAAAGGTTTTGTTGGGACCGGAAAGAAAATCTCATATTTTATCAAAAAAAGAAAAGGAAATTGCCGCTTTCCATGAAGCCGGCCATGCCTTAGTCGCCTCGTCCTTGCCAGAAACCGAACAAATAAGAAAAATTTCCATTGTTGCCCGGGGAATGGCGGCCGGCTATGTTTTAAAAATGCCAACCAACGAAAAGAAAATTAAAACCAAAACCGAATTTTTAGTTGAAATAGCCACCTTGTTGGGTGGTTATTGCGCCGAAAAAATAAAATTTGATGAAATTACTACTGGCGCGGCTAATGATTTGGAGATAGCTTCAAAATTGGCTCGGAAATTAGTTAAAGAATACGGTATGTCTTCCTTAGGACCTATTTCTTTTGGAGAGAGAGAAGAATTGGTTTTTTTGGGCCGCGAACTTTCCGAACAAAGAAATTACTCGGAAAAAGTAGCCACCCAAATAGATAATGAGGTTGAAAAATTTATTAACGATGGTCGGAAAAAAGCAACCGAAATTTTAACTAAAAAAAGAAATTTGTTAGAAAAAATTGCCCGAATTTTAATTGAAAAAGAGACAATTGAAAAAGAAGAATTTGAAAAATTAATAGGTATTAAAAAATCAGAAATAGTCAAACCGCTGTCAAAAAGGAGGAAATCAGTCGGAGTAAAAATTAAGCGCGTGTAGTTCATTGGTAGAACGCCTCTCTTATAAAGAGGAAGTAGAGGGTCCGATTCCTTCCACGCGCACCATAATCTGGGCACTTAGCTCAGCCTGGAGTGAGCGCTTCGTTGACATCGAAGAGGTCGTGGGTTCAAATCCCTCAGTGCCCACAAAAGAAATTTAAAATGCCAAATGAAGGGTTAAAAGTTATTTATGAAGATGATGATTTATTGGTAATAGACAAGCCGGCCGGAATAAATTCTGACGTTTTTGAAAAGAGAGTTCACCGTTTGGATAAAGAAACTTCGGGAATTCTTTTAGTAGCCAAAAATGATAAAACTTTGGAATTTTTGCAAAAACAGTTTCAGGAAAGAAAAGTAGAAAAAAAATATCTGGCTTTAGTAATCGGCAATCTTAAAAATAAGAAGGGGGCAACCGAATCTTTAATCGGCCGGTCAGCCGGCAATAGAAAAAAACAAAAAATATATCTGCCTCACGAACCCGGCTCTCAAGGCAAAAGAATTGCTATTACCAAATATCAAACATTGCAAAGGTTTAAAGATTACGATTTAATTGAGGTTGAGCCCAAAACCGGCCGAAAGCATCAAATCAGAACTCATTTTTCTTATCTCGGCCATCCGATTGCCGGAGATAATTTATATAGTTTCAAAAATCAACTCCGGCCACAAGGACTAAAAAGGCAATTTTTACACGCCTGTTATTTGAAAATTAAATTGCCGAACAATCAAGAAAAAGAATTTAAATCGGAATTGCCGGAAGATTTACAAAAAATATTAAAAAATTTAAATTTAAAAAACTGAAAATAAATATATGAAGACCAAATTGGAAACATTTATCAAATTGCAATCAAAAATTAATTTAGCCGATATTCGACCGGGTGATACGGTTAAAGTTTACCAAAAAATTCCTGTTTTTGTTAAAGCTGTGGCAGGCAAGAAAAAAGATTTGTCGGTTGAGAGAAAAGAAAAAGTTCAGGTTTTTGAGGGAATGGTTTTAGCCAGAAAACACGGAAAAGAAATTGGAGCAACAATTACGGTCAGAAAAGTAATTTCAGGAATTGGTTGCGAAAAAATTTTCCCCCTTCATTCACCGCTAATTGAAAAAATAGAAATTTTAAAAAGGGGAAAAGTTAGAAGGGCAAAACTTTATTATTTGAGAAAAGCCAAAGGGAAAAGGGCAAAATTAAAAAAAGGGGAGTTTATCAAAGACGCGGTTGAAGAAAAACCAGAAAAGGAAAAAACAGAAAGATAATTTGAGCGCGGGTGCTGTAATGGTAGCCAGGCTAGCTTGAGGTGCTAGTGTCCTTATGGACGTGGAGGTTCAAGTCCTCTCCCGCGCACCAAATGGGCGCGTAGCTCAACGGCAGAGCATCGCGTTTACATCGCGGGGGCTATAGGTTCAAATCCTATACCGTCCACAGTTTATATTTTATAATTAAATATGGTACTTGCCGCGGTAGCTCATGTAGTAGAGCGCATCTCTGAAAAAGATGAGGTAGCCAGTGCAAGTCTGGCCCGCGGCATAAGATTACATGTAATTTACTCTTTAATAATTGAACTATTATGGTATAATAAAAACAATAGAGACAATAGTTCAATTATATGCGCAACGATAAACATTTGGTTTTACAACTCAGAAAAAGGGGTAAAAGTTACAATGCGATTAGTAAAGAATTGGGGATTCCTAAAAGCACCTTATCTGGTTGGCTTAAGAATAATCCGTGGTCAGAACAAATCAAACAAGGACTCATAGAAAAAAATAGAGCATTGATTGGGAAAAAAATCCGAATAATGAATAAAGCGAGAAAGAAAAAATTAGAGACATGGTATAAACAGTGTCGTCAACAAGCTGAGAAAGAATTTCCGCAATTAAAAAGCAACCCCCTGTTTCTTGCTGGACTAATGCTATATTGGGGCGAAGGAGATAGTAAAATAGAAAATTGTATGATCAGGCTATCAAATACTGACCCAGAAATGATTAAAATTTTTTCTAGTTTTCTTCAAAAAATCTGTCAAATATCGAAAGAAAAAATAAGAATCCACATTATTCTTTATCCAGATTTAAACGATGAAATCTGTAAAAATTTTTGGAGTAAAATCTCTGGCATTCCGCAGGCTCAATTTATAAAAACGAGCTTTATTCAAGGCAAACATCCAACACGGCGACTCACTAATGGTATTTGTATAATTTATGTCGCAAGTAGAGAGTTGAAAGAAAAAATTTTTACTTGGATAAAATTATATCAACAAGAATTTAAGCGGGTGTAGTATAACGGTTATTATGCAATCTTGCCAAGATTGAGAAGGCGGTTCGACTCCGCTCACCCGCTC
>JAHXGN010000008.1 GCA_019923625.1 Candidatus Nealsonbacteria bacterium | reverse complement strand
GGCTTTTGCCGGTTACCTGACTGCCGCGGCTGCTTTCTTAGGAATCGGTGTTTTTGGATACTACAGTGTCCGCTTTGCCGGATCTGTCAGCGGTTATTCACTTTCAGATATTGCCAGATTGTTAACACATGGTGACTGGCTAGGGAATTTTGCGTATATTTTGCCTCAGGTATTAATTTGTCTAGTTTATCTGGCAAGAATTTGGTTGGAGCGCCGCGGTTGGACATTGAAGATGCCGACAGCGTTGGCAACAGCTGCGATAATTGCCATCCCGGCAACATACATTGTTCTATTTGCCGAACGGCTGCACTGGGATGTGCCGAGGTTAGGATACTTTGCTCTGCCGGCTGCCCTTTTGCTGATTGTTTTAACAGCCGTTTCATTTATAGCGGCGCTGTTTCATCTTTTTCGTTTTCCCAGTCAACAGCCTTTGCCGCCGGCTGAGCCGCAGCCATCTATGGCGCCAGCCTCAAAGAAACTTAAAGTTCCCATTGGCCCGATCATGACCGGAATTGCCGCCCTGTTGGTTTTTATTATTCTAATGACTGGAGCAGTTAGAGGAATGCCGTTTATGCCGGGCGGATGGGGTTTATTGCTACTGCTTTTGTACTTAATAATATCTTCCGTTTTCTATCTTGGCTGGTTTTTGATAGTCCGTCTGGCAAAACACCTTTTTGCGTCCGAGGCATCCGTTATTCAGTGAAAATATAGATAGTATATGAAGATGAAGAGTAAATAAATTTTTATGAAATCAAAAGAAATCAGGCAGAAGTTTTTAAATTTTTTCAAAGAAAAAGGACACCTTATTATTCCCAGCGCTTCTTTAATCCCCGGAGAAAGCGATTCATCCACTCTTTTTACCGGGTCGGGTATGCAGCCCCTGGTGCCTTATTTATTGGGTGAAAAACATCCTTTGGGAAAACGACTCGTCAATTCTCAAAAATGTTTCAGAGCCGAAGATATTGAAGACATTGGGGATAACAGACATACTACTTTTTTTGAAATGTTGGGAACTGGTCTTTCGGGGATTATTTTAAAAAAGAACAACTGAGATGGTTTTTTGAGTTTTTGACCAAAGAATTGAAATTAGATTTCAATAAATTGTATGCCAGCGTCTTCAGGGGAAATTCGGATATCGGAATTGGCCGGGATGAAGAATCTGTTGAAATTTGGAAAAAACTTTTTAGAGAGAAAGGAATTGCGGCTGAAGACATTGATTTTTCTGAAAAAAACGGAATGCAAGGGGGAAGAATTTTTTATTATGATGAAAAGAAAAACTGGTGGTCTCGTTCCGGCCTTCCGGCCGATATGCCGATAGGGGAGCCCGGCGGACCCGACAGCGAAGTTTTTTATGACTTGGGAGCGGATTTAAAACGTCATGAAAATTCCTTATTTAAAAATCAGGCCTGTCACATTAATTGCGATTGCGGCCGATTTATTGAAATTGGCAATAATGTTTTTATGGAATATTCAAAAACAAAGAAAGGGTTCCAAAAATTAAAACAGCAGAATGTTGATTTTGGCGGCGGTCTTGAAAGAATAACAATGATAATTCAGGATAAAGACAGTATTTTTGAAACCGACTTGTTTATTAATATCATAGATAAAATTGAAGAGTTGTCAGAAGGGAAAAAATACAGAGAAAAGGCGAAGCCCTTTGAAGTAATTGCCGACCATTTGAGGGGAGCAACCTTTATTATGGCTGATGATAAGGGTCTTGTTCCTTCAAATAGCGAACAAGGATATATTGTCCGTCGGTTAATAAGAAGGGCGATTCGCTACGGCAAACAACTCGGAATTAAAAAGGACTTATGGACAAAAGAAATAGCCAAAATCATTATTCAGGATTATAAAGAAATTTATCCGGAATTGGAAAAAAATCAGTATTTTGTCATTAATCAATTTGAGGAAGAAGAAAGAAAATTTCAAAAAACCTTGGAAAAAGGTTTAAAAGAATTTAATAAAATAAAAGAAAAAGGCAGTATTTCCGGTTTTGATGCTTTTGATTTGTATCAAACCTACGGTTTTCCCATTGAAATGACGAAAGAATTGGCTAAAGAAAACGGCTTAACACCGGTTGATGAGTTAGGGTTTGAACAAGAGCTGAAAAAACATCAGGAATTATCACGCACTGCTATTGTTGGTAAATTTAAAAGCGGATTGGCAGATACTGCTAAAGAAACCAAAAAACTTCATACCGCCACCCATATTTTATTGGCGGCTTTGGAGAAGGTCTTGGGACACGAGGTAATTCAAAAGGGCAGCAATATAACGGCCGAAAGATTAAGGCTTGATTTTTCTCACCAAGAAAAACTTACTCCGGAGCAAATAAAAAAAGTTGAAAATACGGTAAATAAAATTATTGAAAGGGGTTTATCCGTTTCTTTTAAAGAGATGGCGACAAAAGAAGCAAAAAAACAAAAAGAAGTAAAGGGTGTTTTTGAATCAAAATATAAAGAGAGGGTGAAGGTCTATATTATCGGAGAAGGTGATAATATTTTTTCCAAAGAAATTTGCGCCGGTCCCCACGTTCAAAAAACTTCCGAACTGGGAAAATTCAAAATTATCAAAGAAGAATCATCAGCGGCCGGAATAAGAAGAATTAAAGCAATTTTAGAATAAATAAAACAATATGCCCCGTAATACAACCCCGTACAAGTTGCCTTCGGCAACTGTATCGGGGCTCCGTCCTTTCGGACTCCGCTTCCTATTACTGGGCATAAATATAATTAACTGGAAGCATAGCCCCATATAATCCGTTAGGAGCTATACGGGGTTGATATACGGGGTATGGCTAAACAGCTTTTTATCAATAAAGAAAAATGTGTTGGTTGTGGGACATGTCTGGCTCTTTGTCCCGAAGGAATCAAATTGGCAGAGGATGGTAAGTCGGAAATAATTGATGAGAAAAAACTGGAAAAATGCGGAGGAAAAGAAATTTGTCCATTCGGAGCAATAGAAGAGATTAAATAATCTCTTCTCCCACCTCATTTTTACTTCGTAAAAATTCGGTCATTGAAGAAAAAAATATGAAATAAAGTTAAAGCAACGGAGGACATTCCTCCGGATACTTTTTTTAAAAGTAGGCGCGTAAACTTTCTAACGGGGTTGACAGATAATTTTAATTTTGATAAATTAAAGCCGACCAAAAGGGTCGGCTTTTAAGTCGATGAAGTTTGCCCTTTCGGGTTGCCTTCATCTTCATCTTCGCCCCGCCCCCACGCGGGGGCAGGACTCAGATATATGAAAATTTCTAAAAAAACCCAATACGGACTGCGGGCAATGGTTTATTTAGCCAAAGAAAAAGAAAAAATTATTTCTCTTGGAAAAGTTGCCAAAGCCGAAGGCATTCCTTTTGATTTTTTGGAAAAAATATTTTCTCAATTGGAAAAAGCCGGTTTGGTTAGAGCGAAAAAAGGCGCTCAGGGAGGATATTTTTTAAGAAAAAAGCCGAAAAAAATCAAAATAAAAGAAATAATCGGGACTTTGGAAGGGAAAAAGACCTTGGTTGAATGTCTTTCCCCCAAAAAATATTTTTGTTCCCGGGAGAAAAAATGTTTGACAAAAATTTTTTGGCAGAAATTTCAAAAAATCATAGATTCGGCCCTAAATTCAATTGTTTTAGCCGATTTAATTAAATAATATGAAGAAAAAAATTTACCCCGCGCCTTTTTTTAAATAGGGAAGATAGGGTGAAAACAAAAAAGAAAAGGCACGGGGTTTATTTAGATTATGCCGCTACCACCCCGGTTGATTCATTGGTATTGAAAGCAATGATGCCTTATTTTAGTCATCAATTTGGCAATACTATGTCTTTATACTCATTGGGTCAAAAAGCAAAAGAGATTTTAGAGGAAAGTCGGGAAATAGTAGCCGATTTAATAGGAGCCAAACCAGGAGAGATAATTTTTACCGGCTCTGCCACCGAAAGCAATAACCTTGCCTTAAAAGGTATTGCTTTTGCAAATAAAGACAAGGGAAAACATATTATTATTTCTTCAATTGAACACTCCTGTGTTATGGAAAGCGCTAAGTGGCTGGAAACCCAGGGTTTTGAAATCAGCAAATTAAAGGTTGATAAACATGGTTTAATTGACATTAACGAGCTAAAAAAATCAATTAAAAAAGAAACAGTTTGTGTCTCAATAATGCAAGCCAATAATGAAATTGGAACAATTGAGCCGATTGCCCAAATCGGGAAAATCTGTAAAGAAAAAAAGGTTTATTTTCACACTGATGCGGCCCAAGGTCTCGGTAAAATTCCAATTGATGTAAAAAAAATGAACATTGACTTATTGACCGCCTCTTCTCATAAAATGTACGGTCCCAAAGGGGTTGGCTGTTTGTTTATTAAAGAAGGGACGAAAATTGAGCCAATTTTGCATGGAGGAAGCCACGAGGCTGGCTTAAGGTCTTCTACTATAAATGTCCCGGCCATTGTTGGTTTTGCCAGGGCTTGTCAAATTTGTAAAAAAGAAATGAAATCAGAATCAGAAAGATTAATAAAATTAAGAGATAAATTAATAAAAGCCGTCTTGGAAAAAATAAAGGGCAGTCGCTTAAACGGTCATCCGACAAAAAGATTAGCCAATAATGCTAATTTCTGGTTTGAGGGAGTGGAAGGGGAGTCAATTATTATTCATCTTGATTTATTGGGAATTGCTGCTTCTACCGGCTCTGCTTGTTCAACAGAGAAATTGGAACCCAGCCATGTTTTATTGGCTATTGGATTGAAACCTCATCAAGCTCACGGTTCTTTAAGATTAACCCTGGGAAGATGGACAAAGGAAAAAGATATTGATTATCTTTTAAAGGTTTTGCCAAAAGTTGTTGAAAAATTAAGAAAAATTTCACCGTTTAAGAAAAAATATGATTAAAAGAATCGGTCCTTATACTAAAAAAGCTATTGAACATTTTCAAAAACCCCATAATATGGGGAGAATAAAAAACCCGGATGGACTTGGAAGGGCGGGGAATATTTATTGTGGAGATGTGATGTATCTTTATATAAAAGTAGGAAAAGACAAAAAGGGAAGAGAAATAATTAAAGATATAAAATTTGAAACTTATGGATGTTTAGCCGCTATTGCTACCAGTAGCCTCATTACCGATTTGGTTAAAGGAAAAACTATTGAGGAAGCTTTAGAGCTCAATCGGCAAAAAGTAGTTGATTCTTTGGGGGGCCTACCCCCGATAAAAATCCATTGTTCAGTTCTGGCAGTTGATGCCTTACTTGAAGCAATTCATGATTATTTAGCTAAAAATAAAAAAGAAATTCCTAAGGAACTCCGGGAAAAACATCAAAGAATAAAAAAAGAAAAAGAAATAATTGAAAAAAGATATAAAGAATGGACAAGATTAGAAGAAAAAATGGGCAAAAAGTAGTTGTGGCAATGTCAGGGGGCTTAGATTCATCAGTGGCAGCAGCTCTTTTAAAAAGAGCAGGAGTTGATGTTATCGGAGCTTTTATGAAGTTTTGGTCGGAGCCGCAAAGCGGCTCCGACCCGCTGATTCGCGCCGATAGCAGCGCTGATTTACGCGGATACGAAAATCGGTGTTGCTCGTTAGAAGCTGAAGTCAGGGCGAGAAAAGTTGCCAGAATTTTGAAAATTCCTTTTTATGTTTTTAATTTTAAAAAAGAATTTAAAAAGAGAATTGTTGACTATTTTTTAAATAGCTATCAAAAAGGATTAACTCCAAATCCCTGCGTGGTTTGCAATAAGGAAATTAAATTCGGTTTGTTTTTAGAAAAAGCGTTAAAGATTGACGCTGATTTTATTGCTACCGGTCATTATGCCAAAAAACAGAAAACAGAAAATAGAAAACAGAAAATAGAATATAAATTATTAAGGGCGAAAGATAAAGAAAAAGACCAGTCCTATTTTTTATGGCAAATAAATCAAAAACAATTAAAAAGAGTTTTGTTTCCAATCGGAGATTACACCAGGAACGAAGTTGAAAATTTGGCAAAAAAATTTAAGTTACCCGTTTTAAAAGCCAAAAAATCGGTTGAAATTTGTTTTATTCAAACTAATATCAATGATTTTCTGGCTCGCCATCTTAAACAAAAGCCAGGCCAAATCCTATGTTCAAACTTGAAGTTTGAACATTCGAGTAAGATAATCGGAAAACATCAGGGGCTGGCTTTTTATACTATTGGCCAGAGAAAAGGGATTGAGTTGTCAGGAGGACCTTTTTATGTGGTAGAGAAAAATTTAAAAGAAAACACTTTAATAGTTACTTCTTTTTTCAGAGACAAAACGCTTTACAGCAAAAGTTTAATTGCTAAAAATGTTAATTGGATTTTTGGCAGAGAACCAAGTCTACCCATTAAAGTAAAAGCCCAAATTAGATATAGGCATAAGTCGGTTTCCGCCACCATAATACATAAAACACCAGACGCAAAATACAAGATACTGTTTGCTCAACCCCAAAGGGCAATCACCCCTGGCCAGTCAATCGTTTTTTTTAAGGGCCGGGAGGTTTTGGGCGGAGGAATAATTTGTTAAAATAAAATATGACATTGCCAAAAAAGAAAATTGTCAAGCCGCTATGGCCGGTGAAAGTTTAGGGCAGGTTGGTTTCCAAACCCTGTCCAATCTCGGCCTTATTCAAGAGGCAAAAATTGAAAATTACTAAATCTATCCTTAAATTTAATTTTTTAAAAAGATGTTAAAGTTTAAAAAAAAACCATTAATAATTTTTTTAATTCTTTCTTTCTTAATTTTTAATTTCCTCTTTCTCCCGAGCCACAGAGAGAAGAGGGTTTGCTTTCTCCGAACCTCAAAAAATTTCTGACCGACCGGAACTGACCATTCATTTTTTTTACAGCGCTCTTTGTCCGGTTTGTATTAAAGCTAAAGAATTTTTGAGACAATTGCCAGAAACCTATCCCACGGTTGAAATAAAAGAGTATGAAGTTCTTTATCAACCGGAAAATCAAAAAATTTTAAGCGATTTTTATCAAAAATACCAAGTTCCCAAGGGGGAACAGGGGATAGTGCCGATAATTTTTCTGGAGGAAAATTATTTCCTTGGATTTAATGAACTAATTGCCAAAGAAATAGAAGATCGTTTAAAAGAATGTTTATTTGACCAGGAACCAGTTGTTTCTCAAAAAATTATTAAAATTCCTATTTTAGGCGAAATTGATATTTTAAAACTTTCCTTACCGGTCCTAACTATAATTTTAGCAGCCCTGGATGGATTTAATCCCTGCGCCCTCTGGATAATGATATTTTTTTAACTGCCTGGTTAAATTTATTTTTAGTCATAGGATATGTTCATTTAACCCGAATTTTAATTGGAACTTTCGCCATGGGAATGGGTATTTGGCAGATTAAAAATTTTATTACTTATAATCCCGGAGTTTGTAAGGTCTTGGGCTTAAACTCTTTAGTTGAACGACAGTTGAAAATAAAAGAAAGAATAGAAAAAATAGCCAATGCCCCCTTGATTAATTTTGCCACCATTTTTGGATTAATTGTTCTGGCTTTTGGGGTAAATTTAGTGGAATTTTTCTGTTCAGCCGGTTTACCGGCTATTTTTACCCGGGTCTTAGCTTTAAATCCCTTAACCACATTAGGTTATCATTTCTATCTTTTACTTTACGTCTTTATTTTTATGCTGGACGAATTAATAATTTTATCTGTGGCTTTAATTGCTTTGAAAAAAATTGGTTTTACCGATAAATACAATTACTGGGCAACCCTCATTAGCGGAATATTAATTATTATTTTGGGGTTTTTGTTGATTTTTAAACCAGAGGTCTTAATGTTTGTTTAGGGGTTTGGTGAGAAATGCACGGGTGAGAAATACACGGGTTTCACCTGTGTATTTCAGGTGTGTTTTCTGATAATACTGCCATTCTTTTTGCGTTAGAAACGGGTTTCATTTGGGGGCTCATCTTGGGGGCTCATCTTGGGGGCTCATCTTGGGGGCTCATCTTGTATTCTACGAGACTTAGAATTGACTCTTTTGGAATTTTTGATTATTATGAATAAAGTATTATGGCAGAAAAATTCATTATTAAAGGAGGTAAAAAAATAGAAGGAGAGGTTGAGATTAAGGGTTATAAAAATGCGGCCGGTCCCATTTTGGCCTCAACTTTGCTTACTGAAGAAGATTGTATTATTGATAATTTGCCTTTGGTGACTGATGTTTTGAGTTTAATCAATATTCTGGAAAAAATGGGAGCTGAAATAGAATGGCTGGGGGAAAGAAAGATAAAAATAAATACCCGGAAAGTTAATCCGGAAAAATTGGACTTTGAGGAAATTTCCAAAAGCCGGGTTTCAGTTCTTTTAATCGGTCCTCTTTTAGCTCGCTTTAAAAATTTTAAAATTTCTTCACCGGGCGGAGACAGAATCGGTTTAAGGCCAATTTTTACCCATCTTGATGCCCTTAAAAAACTGGGGGCGGAAATTTCCCAGGAAGGGAATTTTTATCACTTTAAAGCCAAAAACCTTTTTGCCAAAGAAATAATTTTGAAAGAATTTTCAGTTACCGCAACGGAAAATTTAATGTTGACCGCTTCTTTAATTGAAGGACAAACCATTATTAAAATGGCTGCTGCTGAACCTCAGGTTCAAGATACAGAACGAATTTTAGAAGCAATGGGAGTAAAAATAGAGGGGCTGGGAACTCATACCCTTAAAATTGAAGGAGCAAAAAAACTAAAGGGGGTTAATCACCAAATTATTTCTGACCCCCTGGAAGCAGGAACCTTTATGATAGCCGGAGCAATCATCCCCAATAGTCAACTGAAAATAAAAAAAGTTATTTTTGAACACCTGGATAGTTTTTTGGATAAAATGGAAGAAATTGGAGTTGATTTTCAAAAAAACCCTGACAATTCTCTAACTGTTAATTATTCTCCAGACCTAAAAGCAGTCAAGATTCAAGCCCTGCCTTATCCTGGTTTTCCTACTGATTTATTGTCAATAATCGTTCCTCTTTTGACTCAAACCCAGGGCAAAAATTTAATTCACGACCCCTTATATGAAAACCGATTAGGTTATACTCAAGAACTGAGAAAAATGGGAGCGGATATTGAAATAGTTGATCCTCATCGAGCTTTTGTTTTTGGCAAAAACCCTTTGCGGGGAGTGAAAATAGAGTCCTGGGATATCAGAGCAGGAGCTTCTTTGATTATCGCCGGTCTTTTAGCCGAAGGTCAGACAATAGTTGAGAATATTTATCAAATTGATAGGGGTTATGAGAAAATAGAACAACAGTTTCAGAAATTAGGAGCCGATATTAAAAGAATTAACTAATAAATATATGTTTGTTAAAAAGATAGGAATTGACCTCGGTACTTGTAACTCTTTGGTATTTCTTTTCGGAAAGGGAATAATTTTACAAGAACCATCGGTGGTAGCCGTAAGCTTGGCTGAAAATAAAATTTTAGCCGTTGGTCAAAAAGCCAAGGAAATGATTGGCCGAACACCTGACACCATCAGGATTTATCGTCCCCTTAAAGACGGAGTCATTGCCGATTATCGGATTACTCAGGCAATGTTGAAATATTTTATTGATAAGACATTAGGTTTTTTTAAGTTTTTTAAACCGGAATTACTAATTAGCGTTCCGGCCGGCAGTACTTCCACCGAAAGAAGAGCGGTTATTGAAGCCGGCATAATGGCCGGAGCTAAAGCGGTTTATCTGGCTAAAGAACCGATATTGGCGGCTATTGGCGCCAATATACCCATTAACTCTTGTTCAGGTAATATGGTCGTTGATATCGGGGGAGGAACCTCGGAGGTGGCGGTAATTTCTTTGGGCGGAATAGTAACCTCTTATTCAATTAGAACGGGCGGAGATAAAATGGACCAGGCAATTACCGATTATATTAGAAGAAAATATAATTTAGTTATTGGAGAACAAACAGCCGAAGAAATAAAAATAAAAATCGGCACGGCTTTACCGGGAAAAAATTCCCTTTCGTATAACAATGAAACTTTATCTCAACCGGAAACCGGCAAGACAACAGCTAAACCCCTGACGGTTCGCGTAATTAAAAATTCAGGAAAAAAATTAGAAATTCGTGGCCGGGATTTAATTTCCGGGCTACCTCGTAATATTGAAATTTCTTGCCATGAGACGACCGAAGCTATTTCTGATGTTTTAAGAGAAATTATTGAAGCAATTAAAATAGTTTTAAGAGAAACGCCGCCAGAGTTATCTGCTGATATTATGAACAAAGGTATGGTTTTAACCGGCGGCGGAGCTATTTTGAGAAACATTGAAGAATTAATTGCCAAAAACGTGGGCGTTCCTTGTATAATTGCCGAAGAGCCCTTGCTTTGTGTGGCCAAAGGAACCGGCGTCATTTTAGAAAATCTGGAGTTATATAAAAAAAGCATAATGGTAAAGAAATAAACCCCAGTGAGGCAAGGCCTTTACTGCAGGGTAAAATCCTAAATATGTTGATAGGTCATCAAAAACAGTGGCAATTTTTAATAAAATCAGCCGAATTAGAAAAACTTTCTCATCTTTATCTATTTTGGGGAGAAGAAAAATTGGGTAAAAAAACTTTCGCTTTTGAATTTATAAAATGGCTTTTTAAAGAACAAAAAATTTCTCCAGAAAAACATCCCGATTTGATTTTTATTGAACCAGAGGACGTTGGAAAAGAAATTAAAATCAATCAAATTAGAAATTTAATTTGGAGATTATCTTTAAAAACATCTTTGGCCGATTACAAGGTTGGAATTGTTGACGATGCTCATTTGATGAATTTTCAAGCCCAGAATTGCTTTTTAAAAACGTTGGAAGAGCCGAAAGGTAAAGCATTATTGATTTTAATTACGGCATACCCTGAAAAACTATTACCAACCATTCTTTCCCGGGTTCAAAAAATCAGATTTTTTCCCTTAAAAAGAAAAGAGATTGAAGATTATCTGGCTGCTCAAAAGCTCAAAGAAAGGGAAGAAATTTTGATTTTTTCTTCGGGAAAACCGGGCTTGATGATGGAATTTCTTTTTCAGCCGGAAAAATTAAAAAAAACAAAAAAATTCATTTTAGAAATTATGAAAATTATCAATTCCGATTTGAATTTCCGTTTTCAATATGCCAAGAAAATTTCTCAGGAATTTTCCAATCCGGAAGAAATTTTAAATATTTGGCAAAGATATTTTCGTCAGATTTTATTAAAATCGGCAATGGAAAATAAATTTTCCACTCTTACTTATTTAAAATTAAAAAACATGCTTGAAGCCATTCAAAATACCAGGTCTTTAATTTCCGACACCAATGTTAATTTAAAATTGGCCTTGGAAAATTTAATGTTAAAATTTTAATATGCCAATGGATTACAAAGAAATTATCAATAAAATTAAACCGGAAATGGATAAAGTGATTATTTTTTTAGAAAAAGAAATGGCAAAAATCCGAACCAGCCGGGCGACACCCTCTTTGGTTGAAGATATAACCTGTGACTGTTTTGGCCAGAAATTTCCCTTAAAGCAATTGGCTACCATTTTGGTGCCGGAACCGAAACAGATTTTGATTCAGCCCTGGGATAAATCTTATATTGAGGGAATTATTTCCGGTTTAATCAAAACAGGGATTGGAGCAAATCCCATTGTTGACAAAGATGTTATTCGGATTAATTTACCCCCCCTAAGTCAAGAATATCGGAAAGATTTAATCCATTTAATTTCAACAAAACAGGAAGAAGTCAGAAAGACAATAAGAAGATGGCGGGAAGAGGCCTGGGAAGAAATTCAGGAAGGATTTAAAGAAGGGGAAATCAGGGAAGATGACAAATATCGGGGGAAAGATGAATTACAGGAATTGGTTGATGAATATAATAAGAAAATTAAGGAGATAGGGGAGAGGAAACAGAAAGAAATATTAGAATAGTCGCTCGGGAACGCAATTTTTAGGACACGCTCTGCTCCCCAGCGAGGAGCAAGCTCATTTCCTCGGCAAATTTTCGCCAGAGGCGAAACCATGCAATTTGCCTGCGGATGGTCCATAAAAATTGGTTCCCTCGCCTTAAAAAATAGTCGCTTGACAACAAGTTTTAAAGTACCGATAGTTCAAATTTCCAGCGCAATTTGACTATCTAAATTCTCGGCGGCAAATTCTTCGCTTCACTCAGAAACCATGCTTTGCCGCCTGCGAAATTTACTTTAAAACTTGTTGCCTCGCTCGATATAAAATACAAGACACAAGATACATATGTTTCTTACAATAATTATCGTTTTTATCAGTTTTATCGGATTAGTCATTTTGCATGAATTTGGGCATTTTCTTTTGGCAAAAAAATATGGGGTAAAAGTGGAAGAATTTGGAATTGGTTTGCCTCCTCGTCTAATCGGAAAAAAAATCGGAGAAACACTTTATTCTTTGAATCTTTTGCCTTTTGGCGCTTTTGTCAAAATTGAAGGCGAGGAAGGAGGAATTGAAAGTATTCATAGTTTTGACAAAAAACCGATTTGGCAAAGAGCTTTAATTGTTTTAGCCGGAGTGGTTTCTTTTTGGCTAATTTCCATTGTTTTATTAAGTATTGTTTTTGGAATTGGTACCTGGGGACCGGTTTCTGATGAGCAAGAAGCTGTTAATGCTAAAGTTAAAGTCGTGGGAATAGCGGCTGGTTCACCGGCTGAAAAAGCCGGCATAAAATTAGGCGATATTATAAAACAATTTTCCATTTCCAACTTCCAATTTTCAATTGATAAGGTTAGAGAGGCGCAAGAGCTTACTGAAAAATATAAAGGAAAGGAGGTCATTTTAACAACTGAAAGGGGTAAAGAAATTTTTAATATTAATTTAATTCCAAGGGTTTCTCCTCCGGCTGGAGAGGGTCCGATGGGTGTGGTTTTAGCCAGAGTGGAAATAAAAAGATATCCTTGGTATTTATCTCCAATAAAAGGAATTGAGGCCTCTTTTAATATGACCATTCTAATATTGGGAAGTTTGGTTCAACTTTTAGTAAATTTAATTCAAGGTCAAGCATTGCCTCCGGAGGTTAAATTTGTCGGCCCGATTGGCATTGGCGCTTTTATGATTCAAGTCGCCCAATTGGGTTGGGTTTATTATTTACAATTTATCGCTGCAATTTCTATCTATCTGGCCATTTTTAATCTTTTACCGATTCCGGCATTAGACGGAGGAAAATTATTATTTTTAGGCATTGAAGCGGTGAGAAAAAAACCGGTTAATCCAAGGGTTGAGAAAAAAATTACCGCTTTCTTTTTTACCATCTTGCTCTGTTTGATGGTTTGGGTGACAATAAAAGATATCATCGGCCTATTTTAATATGAAACAAGGGCAACTTTTTACCAAAACAATTAGGCAAGTCCCAAAAGATGAAAAAAGTATTAACGCCCAGCTTTTAATTAGGGCTGGTTTTATTGATAAATTAATGGCTGGGGTCTATACTTTTTTGCCCTTGGGCTTGCTGGTTTTTAAAAAAATTGAAAATATTATTAGGGATGAGATGAATAAAATTGGCGGGCAGGAAGTTTTAATGCCAGTCCTACATCCCAAAAATTTATGGGAGAAAACCCAACGTTGGCATTCTTCAGAAATGTTTAAACTGAAAAGTAGAGGAGGAAAGGATTATGGTTTGGGTTGGACGCACGAGGAAATTATTACGCCCCTGGTTCAAAAGTTTGCCAAATCTCACAAAGACCTACCTTTATATGTTTATCAAATTCAGGATAAATTCCGTGATGAATTGCGAGTAAAATCAGGATTATTAAGGGGCCTGGAATTTGTAATGAAAGACCTTTATTCTTTTCACAAAAATGAGAAAGATTTGGATAGATATTATGAGATAGTTAAAAAGGCCTATTTTAGAATTTTTAAAAGATGCGGTTTGGAAAAAGAGACCCTTTTAACTTTAGCTTCGGGCGGAACTTTCAGCCAATACTCCCATGAATTTCAAACCATAACTCTTTTTGGCGAAGATACTATTTACCTTTGCCAAAAGTGCAAATTGGGAATTAATAAAGAAATTATTGCCAAAGAAAAATACAGCTGTCCTGAATGTAAAAGTAAAAATTTAGAAATTAAAAAAGTCATTGAGGTAGGGAATATTTTCAAATTAAAAGATAAATTTAGCCGAGCTTTTAATTTTACCTTTCGCGATGAGGACGGAAAAGAAAAAATGGTCTTAATGGGCTGTTATGGCATTGGGCTTAGTAGGTTAATGGGAGCGATTACTGAAGTTCACCATGATAAAAATGGAATTATTTGGCCAAAAGAGGTGGCTCCATTTAATCTTCACTTAATCCAAATTGAGAATAGTAAAAAAGTTAAACGGGCGGCCGAAAGAATATATCAAGATTTAAGGGGGGTAGGAATTGAAATATTATATGACGATAGAGACAAATCTCCTGGAGAAAAATTTGTTGAAGCGGATTTAATTGGAATACCCTGGCGAATTGTGGTAAGCGAGAGGACATTAGCGAAAGGTTGTATAGAATTAAAGAAACGCGGCAGACCAAAAATTGAGTTTGTGAAAATAAAACACTTGCCGCAATTCTTAAACGAAAAACTAAAAACACTAAATGCAAAACAAAAATGTTTTTAGTATTGATTTGCAATAAGTTTTAATTTAGCGAAGCGCTTATGTTAAATAAACTTCTATCATATATTTCAGAAGACATTGCCATTGACCTGGGCACAGCCAATTCTTTGGTTTATGTTCGGGGTCGGGGAATTGTTATTGAGGAGCCATCAGTAGTAGCCGTCAACCAAAAAACCGGTCAAGTTTTAGCTATTGGCCAAGAAGCCAAAAAAATGGTTGGCCGAACACCGGGTCATATTGTGGCTACCCGGCCCTTGAGAGCCGGGGTAATTTCTAATTTTGAAGTGACCGAACAAATGCTTAAATATTTTATTGAAAAAGCCAATAAAAGAAGATTTCTTTTAACTCCTAAACCCAGAGTTGTTGTCGGAATACCTTGCGGAGTAACAGAAGTGGAAAAAAAAGCGGTAATTGACGCTACCAAATTAGCCGGCGCCAGACAGGTCTTTTTAATTGAAGAACCAATGGCTGCTGCCATTGGCGCCAGATTGGAAGTTCAGGAAGCGGGCGGAAATTTCATTGTTGATATTGGCGGCGGAACAACAGAAGTGGCAATTATTTCTTTAGGGGGAATCGTCCTTTCAAAAAGTTTAAGGATTGCCGGCGATAAACTTAATGAAGACATAATTCAGTTTGCCCAAAATGAATATAAACTTTTAATCGGCGAGAGAACGGCCGAAGAAATTAAAATTAAAATCGGTTCGGTTATTCCCGTGAAAGAGAAAAAAGAAGCGCCGATGAGAGGACGGAATTTAATAACCGGCCTTCCGGAAGAAATTTCGGTTTCCGATGAGGATATTCGGAGAGCCATTGAAAGATCGATAAAACAAATTGTCAATGAAATAAAAATGGCTATTGAAGAAACGCCGCCTGAATTATTGGCTGACATTATGAGCAGAGGGATTCATCTTTGCGGCGGCGGAGCCCTTTTACGGGGACTTGATGTTTTAATCAAAAAAGAAACTAAAATTCCAACTAAAATTATTGAAGACCCAATGACGGCTGTTGTCAGGGGAGCGGGAATAGTTTTGGAAAATCTTGATGATTTACATCAGGTCTTGGTGGAAACAGAGTTTTTAGAACCGCCCCGTTAAAATTTTCAATAATTTTTAATGCTTAAATTTTTAAACAGTTTTAAAATTAAGATTTATTCAAAAATTAAAAATTGTGATAAGTAAAAAGGAAGTTCAGCATATCGCCAAACTTGCTCGATTGGGTCTAACTGAAAAAGAAATAGAGAAGTTCCAAAGGGAACTCTCTTCGATTTTGGATTATATTGAAAAGTTAAAAGAAGCAGATGTTTCCGGAGTAGAGTTGACCGATTATTCTTTTGATATTGGAAACATTATGAGGGAAGATTTACCCGCCAAAATTTTCAAAGAAAACTTAGGCAGGCAAGCAAAAAAACTATTAGAGCTGGCGCCAGAGACCAAAAACGGTTATTTAAAAGTCAAATCTATTTTCTAAAATGGAATTAACCGATTTAACAATTATTCAGACCCACCAGGGATTAATAAAAAAAGAATTTTCCGTTTTAGATTTAATCAAGGTCTATTTAGAACGAATTGATCGGTTGGATAAAAAAATTGGCGCTTTTTTAAGTATCAATCAGGATTTGGCTTTATCTCAGGCAAAAAAAATAGACAAACTGATTATTAAAAAAAAAGAAATTCCAGTTTTAGCCGGTATTCCTTTGGCAATAAAAGACAATATTTTAGTTGAAGGTCTAAAATGTACAGCCGGCTCAAAAGTTTTAGAAAATTATTTTGCCCCTTATGACGCCACAGTCATAAAAAAACTGAAAAGGCAGGGGGCAGTAATTCTGGGAAAGACAAATTTAGATGAATTTGCCATGGGTTCTTCAACCGAAAATTCAGCTTTTTTTCCAACTAAAAATCCGCTTGATTTAAAAAGAGTTCCCGGTGGTTCTTCTGGTGGTTCAGCAGCGGCCGTGGCGGCTAATTTTTGCTCATATGCTTTAGGTTCTGATACCGGCGGCTCTATAAGACAACCGGCTTCTTTTTGCGGAATAGTCGGATTAAAACCAACTTATGGAGCAGTATCCAGATATGGATTAATTGCCTTTGCCTCTTCGCTTGACCAAATAGGACCGATAACTAAAACGGTGGAGGATGCCAAAATAGTTTTTGATGCAATTAAGGGTAAGGACGAACTGGACTCAACAAGCGTTCAATTAAGCGAAAAGCGAAAAGCGAAAAGCGAAAAAATTAATCTAAAGAAAATAAAAATTGGTATACCGAAAGAATATTTTATTAAGGGAATGGATCCCGAAGTAGAGAAAATTATAAAAAAGGCGATAAAGAAATACGAAGATATGGGAGCTAAAATTGAAGAAGTTAGTTTGCCCCATACTGAATATGCTTTACCTTGCTATTACATAATTGCATCCTCGGAAGTCTCAGCCAATCTGGCAAAGTATGATGGGATAAAATATGGACTATCAGAAGCGAAAAGCGAAAAGAGAAGAGCGAAAAACTTATTGGATGTTTATTTGAGAAGTAGGGAAGAGGGGTTTGGAGCAGAAGTAAAAAGAAGGATTATGCTTGGGACTTATGCCTTATCGGCCGGTTATTATGAGGACTATTATCTTAGAGCTCAGAAAGTTAGAAATTTAGTTAAAAATGATTTTGAAAAAGCGTTTAAAATTGTTGACTTTATTTTAACCCCTACTTGTCCCACCCTACCTTTTAAACTTGGCGAAAAAACGATTGACCCCTTAACTATGTATTTATCTGATATTTTTACCAATCCGGTTAATTTAGCTGGTTTGCCGGCTATTTCTCTGCCCGGCGGTAAAGTTAAGGACTTATCAGTTGGTCTCCAAATCATCGGCCAACCATTCCAAGAAAACAAAATTTTAGAAGTTGCTCAAATTTTTAAAAATTATGGAAAAACTGATTGAAAATATTATTGAAAATATTGAAAATGTTTTTATGCTTGATTTAGCTGTTTTATTTGAGAAGGGGGTTTCTTTTATTGTTTATCCTCCTCCCCATATTGGTTTTTTGATTATAAAAATTATTTTTATTACTACCTCTTTGCTTTTTCTAAGTTTTATCGTTTTCGCTCTTTTAAAAAGCAGTTGGCTTAAATTTCATTTTCTTATTGATTTGTATGAATTTTTTAATTATCGGCCTTACGGTATGCCTAAGTTAACCAAAAAATGGTTAAAAATAAAAGCTCGTTTAGTTAGGGGGACTGAGGATGAATATAAGTTGGCAATAATTGAAGCAGATTCTTTATTGGATGAGATTTTAAAAAAAATAGGTTACGAAGAAGAAGAATTGTCTGGAAAATTAAATAAAATACCAGCCGGGGTTTTGCCCAACATTGAAGAGATTTTACAAGCCCATAAAATAAGGAACGATATTATTTATGACCCCAATTACAAATTATCTCTTGAGGAAACGGAAAAAATATTGGCAATTTTTGAAAAAGCCCTAACCGATCTTCATGCTTTGACATAATTTAAAAAATATATTAAGATAAAATAAGATAGGATAGTCAATCTTTGGCTGCGGCTGAGGTGGCAAATTATATTGAATTGACGCGGGGTGGAGGAGTAGTACCTTGCGAGGCTCATAATCTCGAGACGGCCGTGCAATTCGGCCCCCCGCAACAAGTTTTGCCGACGTAGCTCAGTGGTTAGTAGCAGGGTCTTCATAAGGCCAAGGTCACAGGTTCGAATCCTGTCGTCGGCATAAAATTTTGAAAAATATTTTAATATGGGCCCGTAGAGGAGTCCGGAGTCCTCGGTTCCCTGTCACGGAACAAATCGTGGGTTCAAATCCCATCGGGCCCGCTGTAAGCGGGATTAGTGCGGGGTTGTATCACCGGGCATAATTATATTATTTTACCCCCTTAGAAATTTTTAATCCAGATCTTATTTAGCGAATCTATCACTAGATTTAGCGAATCTATCACTAGAGAATTTCTAATCGGGCTCACCCCAAATTTCAAATTAACACCCCTGTTCTTAATTCGCACGATCGTACGCTTTAGGTACTTTTAGATTAAATTAAATTGAACTGTTTTTTTAGTTCTTCCTCTTCGGTTATTTTTTCTGCCACCAGAAGTCTTATGTCTCCGTGAAATTCTAATTTCCAGAGTTTCAATAAAGCCATTATTTCTCTTTCCATATCGTGAGGGAAAATCCAGACACTTTTTTGCAGCTCTACAAACCCAATCCATTTCAATTCCCTTCTCAGAAAATCCCTATCTCTTCGACTCATTTCTGGAATATCAAATATAATTATTCTCCATTTTCCATCCCATTTTTTCTTTTCTAACTTTTTCCAAAGGATAATTTTTATAATTTCAATTCTCCCTTTTGGAGTCAACTCCCACCCAGCTTCGGTCTTTTTAAGATAGCCCTTTCTTTTCAAGGTATTTATTCTCTGTTGAATCATTTTCTGAGCAACAGGTTTAGGAAGGGAAGGATAACGATATAAAGAAAAACCCCTCATTAATTTATGAGGATTAAAAATAATAGTTATTCCTAATTCGAATAAATTTTTTAAAGTCTCCCCCAAATAACCTAAAATTTTCTCAGTTAATCCTTCCTTTTGAAGCCTCCTCATTTTATGTTCTTATTATGTTCTTAATTCGCACGATCGTGCGAATTAAGTATTTAATATGTTAATGTGTTATGTAATGTGTTATGGAGATTAAAATATTTTTATTAAGATTTTTATAAGATTTTCTGGCCAGACGAGATTTGTCATTATTTCTTCCGGCCGACTGGCATAATATACAAAGGTTCTTCTTCTGCCGGAAGGCCCAATATTTCTCTAACTTTTTCAATCTCAAAGCCCCCAACTACTACTGTGCCCAAGTTTAAACTTTCAGCCTGCAAATGAACATTTTGGGCAGCATGTCCTACTTCCATATAAACATAACGAGGCGCTTTTTCTCTTCCATATCTTCGAGCGGTTATTTCATAATTTCCAGTAAAGATGATATTAACCGGAGCTTTCTCAATCCAGATTTGACCAAAAGCAGCTTTGGCTAATTCTCTTTTTAAATCTTTATCTCCAACCTTTATTAAAGAATGATTGTCAGGATTGTACCGATACATACCAATTTCCAAGCCCTCAACTTCACCCATCAGATACACCCTTAGAGGATAAAGCGCGCCAGCTGAAGGAGCAGTTCGAAAACCTCTCTTTGGGTCAGTGATTCCCTGAGCAGCCCACAAAAGCTGAGAAATTTCTTGCAAATTTAAAGGTTCATCTCTATACTCTCTAACACTTCTTCTTTTTAAAAGCGCTTCTTCAACCGATGTCTGGCTTTGATGTCTTGGTTGAGGAAGAGATATTTCTCCTTGAAGAAAATTTTGCTCAATTAAATTAACAGGCTCTGGCCTAAAAAACAAAACCCTATCCCCAACTAAAATCAACCCCATCAATATTATTGTTAAAATAAATACTTTTTTAAACATAAGACCTATTGCGAAATAATTTTTCGTGACGAAATTTGAAGATTTTGAGCGAAAATCGTGAAGAATGAGGAGACATATACAGAGTATATGTTGACGAATTCTGAACGATTTGCAGCCAAAATATTCAAGTTGCAGTAGAAAGGATTATTTTGCAAGAGGTCTATAGACAAATCTAAATTAAAGCGGCTAGTTTTTTAATTCGTTTTAGGGTATTTGGGTGGGTGGTGAAAAGCTCCAGCATTTTTTCCGCCCCGCTTAATTTTGGCTTTTTTGTCCTTAGAGCCAAAAGTTCATTTTGTTCAATGGTTCCGGAAAGATCTCTGTCAACCTCCTTTAACTCTCTTACTTCATTCCAGGCTCGGCTTACATCATTTAAAAAGAAGGCCTTTATTGCTCCCACCCTTCTTAGCTCTTGTTCTCCCTGAGGGGTGTTTTTAATTTTTGCTGAACCAAAAACTAATTTATATAAAGCCGAAGCCAGATATTGAGGAGGGTTTCCCAGTTTAACGCTTCTTTCATCAGCATAATATTCTCTAATCCGAGAGCCGTACAAAACCAAAAGATTGGTCAAAAAATAAAGAACCATTGCCCCCAAACCAACTAAAGCTGCATAGCCCCCACTTTGTCTCTGGTTGCCAAACATTCTTCCCCAGATAAAGCTCCAGGCAATCCAGTATAAAATTAAAGGAATAACCGAAATCAGGGTGATAATCATCATATCTCGATGTTTCAAATGGGCAATCTCGTGGCCCAAAACCGCTTTTAATTCATCCTTAGTTAATAATCTTTGAATACCTTGAGTAATACAAACCCTTCCATCTCTAATGGTTCGGCCAAAAGCAAAAGCATTGGGAAGAGAAAGTTGAGAAATGCCGATTTTTGGCTTGGGAATCCGGGCATTTTGAGCGATTTCAGCCACCATTTGATGAAGTTCCGGCTCTTCTTTTTCTGAAACATATTTTACTTTCATTATTGTTGAAACCAGCCGGGGTCCAATTAAGTACTGAAAGCCCATAAATAAAATCGCCAGAACAATGTAACCAACGGCGCTACCTACTCCCAGATAGCTTCCGATACCGGTAATTACCCCATACAAAATTCCAAACATCAGCCCCACCAACAACCACATTTTAAGTTGAAGTCCAAACATAATACTGGTTTTAGTTTAACATTAACACATTAAATACTTAATTCACACGATCGTGCGAATTAAGAACATATTTACATATTTAAAAGAAAAATTCAAGTCCCCAGCCGCCCAGCAGGGCAAAAAAGATGTATTTGGGAACAGTCCCTAAAGCGCAAAAGAAAATGAATTTCAAGAAAGGGAATTTTAAAATACCTGCTGCTGCTCCAACAATATCAACAAAAGGGTTGGGAATAAGGGCAAAAAAGAAAATAACCAAAGCTCCCCGACGCCGCATCCAGTTAATCATTCTTTGATATTTGGCAGAATTCTTAGCTACTGCTCGACCACTATAACCAAAAAAATAACCAGTGGTTTGGCCCAAAGCTGCTCCAAAACCGGCTAAAAGGCCTATTAACCAAGGATTGAAAATTGCAGCTAAGCCCATAATCACTGCCCAGCCAGGCGCCGGAATAACCAAGGTAGCGTTAGTAAGCATTGAAATCAGAAAGGCGCCCAAATAGCCATATTCTTCCAGCCCTACTATTTTTTCCCTGAAAAGAAAAATTAAAACACTAAGACCAATTACTAAAAGAAAAATTGTAATTTGAAGACAAAGTTCTTTTCTCACATTTTTTATATCAGGGTTTTTTAATCAGTTTAATCTATTCTAATTTTTTCCAAATCCCATTCCAGAATCTTTTCCAAAACGAGTGAACCCCCCGGTAAAGTAGAATAAGATAAAGTCCAGCTAAAACTAACAAAGATGGCCAGAGGAGCCCCCAAATTCCTATTGGCAAAATGCCCAAATTTTGTAAAAGAAAAAGCGTTCCGATAAGAATTAAAATTAGGCCTAAAAACATGTTTTTGAGTTTTTTAAAATTTTGAACCGACCTTTTGCTCTATTAGATATTTACTTGTCTAATCGGTTGCCAGCGGCTTTTTTGAGCCGATGCATTATGGCACAACCAATGCCTTTTTCAGGGAAAGTTTCAGCTAAAATGACATCTACTTTCTTTATATCAAATTTTCTTAAGGTTTGAAATAGATTACGGGAGACTTCTTTTAGATTTTTTCTGCTCCCGACCACCAAGACTACATCGCCATTTTTTAGAAATTTTTTTGTCTCTCTACTTATCATTATTCCTACTTTCTTTTTCTGTTTTTTGTAAAAACTAATTAAGTCCTTGAATTTTTTTAACCTCTTTAAATCTCCTTCAACCCTGTTAGAGATATGTCTTTTTCGCGCTTTACCCCATTTTTTAGAATCTCTAACGGGGTCAATTAAAATCAAGGGAGCTTTGGGAGCATAATGGCGATACTTCATTCCTGGTGATTTTGCTTTTCCCTTAAGTTTTTTACCCAATAAGCTTGGATGAAGTTGAATATCTTTGATAACTTTTTTTAATTCTTCAAAAGAAATTCCTCCCGGCCTTAAAATTTGAGGGGGCTTGACGGTTAAATCAAGAACTGTTGACTCCAATCCTATTTTTGTTCTGCCCCCATCTAAAATTAAATCAATTTTATTGCCTAAATCCTCAAAAACATGTTTAGCAGTAGTTGGAGAAGGCCGGCCAGCTAAATTAGCTGAAGGCGCAGCAATAGGAACTCCAGCAGCTTTTATTAACTCTAAAGCAATTTTATTTTTTGGCATTCTAATAGCTACTGTATTTCCTCCAGCCGTTACCTCAACCGGCACCACTTTCTTTTTAAAGAGAACCAAGGTTAAGGGTCCTGGCCAAAATTTCTTAGACCCCAGACCAAATTTTTTGAAGTGGGGGTCTACTAAAATTTCTGCTTCTTTTGGGATAGTTTTGGCTAATTTTTTTAAATCTCCAATATCGGCAATGTGAACAATGACTGGGTTGTCTAAGGGTCGGCCCTTTACCTCAAATATCTTTCTAACCGCTTTTTTATCCAAAGCATTAGCGCCTAAGCCATAGACGGTTTCAGTTGGAAAAGCCACCAACCCCCCTTTTTTAATAATTTCAGCTGCTTTTTGAATGATATTTTTAATCATAAATCATAGTTGAAGAAAATAGATTTTCTTCACGTACCCGAGCGAGGCGAAGCCGAGCGAAGGGTGAAGATGAAGCGACAGCTTCAGCGACTACCCGAGCGAGGCGAAGCCGAGCGAAGGGTGAAGATGAAGCGACAGCTTCATCGACTACCCGAGCGTCAGCGAAGGGGCGGGTTCGCTGAAC
>JAHXGN010000007.1 GCA_019923625.1 Candidatus Nealsonbacteria bacterium | reverse complement strand
ATTAAAGGATGATTAAAGGATGGTTAAGGGATGGATTTAAGAAGTTTTAGAAGTTCCTGTTCGTTGAGCATCTTTAGGCCGAGTTTTTTTGCTTCTTGGAATTTTGAGCCGGGGTCTTTACCGACAACAAGGAAATCGGTTTTTTTTGAGATGGATTCCGAAATCTCGCCACCCAAAAGACGGATTTTTTCTTTTGCCTCTTCTCTGGTCATTTTTTCTAAACCACCAGTTAAAACAAAGGTCTTCCCTTGAATCGCCGAGGTCAGACCTCGGCGCTCTCCAGATTGAATCGCGGAGGTCAGACCTCCGCGCTCTCGCGGAGGTCTGACCTCTATACCAGATTTTTTTAATTTTTCTAAAAACTCTAAATTTCTTTTTTCCTGGAACCAATCAAAAATTGATTTAGCCACCACCGGGCCGACATCCGTTATTTTTTGGAGTTCTTCTAAAGATGCTTTTTTTAATTTTTGGATTGAACCGAATGTTTCAGCCAAATGTTGGGCGGTTTCCTCTCCAACATTTCTAATTCCGAGAGCATAGATAAATTTTGGCAGAGGAATTTTTTTCCAGGACTGAATTGCCTTAACTAAATTTTCAGCCGATTTTTGTCCAAATCCCGGCAAAACCGCAATATCCCCTTCCTTTAGTTCAAAAATATCCGAAGCGTCGGAAATCAGCCCTTGGTCCAAAAAACGGTCAATAATCTTTAGCCCGAGCCCCTCAATATTAAAAGCGGGTTTGGAAACAAAATGCCTTATCGTTCTTGCGTTTCTGGCCCGACATTTCGGATTTGAACAGCGAAAAAAAACGTTTTCTTTAATGATTTTTGAACCGTCAATCGGACAGACCTCGGGTATTTTAAAATTCTTTTCTTTACCCGTCCTCAATTCTTTTAAGACCCTTGTTATCCGGGGAATAACATCGCCAGCCCGGCTAACAATTATTGTATCGCCTATTTTTAATCCCAATTTTTTAATCTGGTCAAAATTATGCAAGGTTGCCTTGGTAATTTTCACCCCCCCGATTTCAACGGGTTTTAAAACCGCCACCGGAGTTAAAACGCCTGTTCTGCCAACCTGAATTTTAATATTTTCAACAATTGTTGTTGCTTCTTTGGCTGAAAATTTATAGGCAACAGCCGCCCGCGGCGCCTTGCCAACCACTCCTAATTTTTCAAAAATTTTAATCTTGTTGACGATAACAATAATTCCATCAATTTCGTAAGGAAATTTTTCTCTCAATTTCTGAGTAATTTTGTGAAACTCAAAAACCTCTCTCAAATTCCGGCAATATTTTGAATAAATATTGTTGGTTTTGAAACCCAAGGCCTTTAAAATTTTATGCTTTTCCTGATGTGTCCTTGCCCCCCACCAAATTTTGGTGGGGGGGGTGATTAATTCATAACAGGTTGAATCCAAATGCCTCTGGCTAGTAATTTTTGGGTCCAATTGTCTGACCGAACCGGCCACTAAATTTCTGGGATTGGCAAAAGGAGCTAAGCTCCTTTTTATTTGTTCTTTGTTGATTTTTTCAAATTCCTTTTTGGTAATAATAACCTCTCCCCTCACCACAAGTCGCTGAAGCTGTCGCTTCATCTCCGCCCCTTCGCTGTGACGCTCGGGTAGTCGATGAAGTTTGCCTCCTTCGGAGTTTGCCTTCATCTCCACCCCTTCGCTTCGCTCGGGTATTTGAGGGACAGTCCCTGTCCTGTCCCTGTCCTGTCCCTCTTTTCCCAAATCTCTTGCCACCTCCTCTACCGCTCTTAATCTCAAGGGAATGGCCTCAACGGTCTTTAAATTCTGGGTGATATCTTCGCCAACCAAACCGTCGCCACGAGTTGAACCGACAACAAAAATTCCATCACGATAAATCAATTCAATAGCCAGACCATCAAGTTTTGGCTCACAATAGAAATCAATTTGTTTTGCTTCTTCTGGGGTCAAAAGTTTTAAAATTCTCTCTAACCAATCTTCTATATCTTTTTCCGAAAAGGCATCATTGAAAGATAGCATTGGCTGGGGATGCCTAACTTTTTCAAATTTTGGCAGACGTTTTCCGCCAACCCTCTGGGTTGGAGAGTCAGGAGTAATTAATTCTGGATATTTTTGTTCTAAATCAAAAAGTTCCTTTTTCAAGGAATCAAGAACCGAGTCAGAAATTTCCTGTTTATCAAGAACATGGTATTGATACCGATGATGATTGATGACTTTTTTCAGTTTTTCTATTCTCTGTTTTGCCTCTTGTTTGTTCATGTGAAAACAGGGTTCCCCTTGTTAAATTCGCTCAAGCCACCACTTAACAGGGTAAACCCTGTTAAATTCGCTGGCGCGACTATTTAACAGGGTAAAAATAGCAGTGATAAAAAAATATCTTGATAAGATATTTTCGCAATTTTCAATTATCTTGGGATAGTTATTTCAATTGCTCTTTTTATTCCCCGGAAAAGACCAACCGATTCCCAAATTATTGTTGTTGGAGTTTCCCTACGCCTCGCGCTATAACTTAGTTCTCCAATTGTTCCGGAAACCGCGCCCGTTCCTCCCTGTTTTCGGAAGTTGTAAAGAGAACGTTCTATTCCGGTATCGGCTCCATAAAAAGCAATTACCGAATGTCCCATCCCTCTCATTAATCCTAATCCGCCTATTAAAATAGGAGTTATTCCCAAAGCAATGCCAAGAAGGGTGGCCAGAATTATTAAACCAAGATAAAGAGTAATTCCTTTCTGCTTATTAAAATTATTAAGACGGGAACTGTTCATATTTTTTTTACAATACGACCGCTTCTGTTTCTTCTTCCTTTCTTTTTTTCAAAAAATCCTTTAAAAATTCATAAATTACGGCTGCTAAAGGAATTATTAAAATAGCGCCTAAAATTCCCCAAAGCTGTCCGCCGATTATTAAAGAAATTAAGACCAAAGCTGGCGGCAATCCAATGAATTTTTTAGTTAAAATTGGGGTTAAAATACTTCCTTCTATTTGCTGAATTAAAACAAAAGCAATTAAAACAAAAAATGCCTTTAGCCAAGAATCTAAAACAGTCAGAATTACAATTACAATTCCGGCCAAAATTGGCCCAATAATGGGCACAATATTGGTTATTCCGGCAAAAAAAGACAGGGAAAAAGCATAATTAATATCAAATATCCAGAAGGTTAAAAAACAAGCCAAGCCGACAAAAAGACACCCTAAAACACGGCTTCCGAACCAGATAGCAACTTTTTGCTGACTTTTATGCCAGATATTTAATACTCTTGCTTCTATTTTTTGAGGAGTAAAAAGAATTATCGCTTTTTTTATTCCCTTTTCTTCCAAAGAAAGGAAAAAAGCAATAACGAAAACCGTAAGAGTGGTAAAAATCCCCCCAAAAATGGCTGCCAAAGCAAACAAAACCCCTTTTGAAATCTGAACTAATCTTTCTTGAAACACTTTTAGTAAACCTTCAAAATCTTCAAAAGCAATAATGCCTAAATTTCTCAAGAGGGGAGTTAATTCTTCAAGATATTGAGGAAAATCCCGGGTAATTTTTTGAATTTCCAAGACAAGGGCCGGGCTAATTAAATAAATAGAAAAACCCAAGATGCCAAAAACGCTGAAATAAATCAGGCCGGTGGCTAAAACCCGTGGAATTTTTCTTTTTTGTAAAAAATCAATGGCTGGCTCAAATAAAATAGAAAGAATTAAAGCAAAAAGAAACCAAATTAAAATATCCTTTATCAAATAAAGGAAATAAATAAAAATAACCGCTAAGGCAATTTTCCAAACTGTTCCCCAAGAAATATCTAACAATTTTTTATTATTTTCCATAATTTAAAATTTTAAAACCTCAAATACTGTTGAAATATCCTCTTGTCTTTAAAAGGTCCGATAAGGGCGAGATTAAGTTTTTCCGGCTTAAAAATATCTCCGGCTGTTTTTAGAATATCATTTTCAGTAATTTTATCAATTTTTTTATAAATTTGGTCGGGGGTTAATATTTCTTTTTTCAAAAGCTCTTGGAAGCCGTAAAACGAGGCTTGGGCATCAGAGGTTTCCAAGATTAAAGCCATTTTTCCTTTTGTATAATCTTTAGCTTTTTTAAGCTCATTTTCTTCAACTCCTTTTTGAGAAATTTTTTTGTATTCTTTTAAAATAGTTGAGATTGCTTTTTCAACATTTTTGTTATCAATTCCGGCCTGGGTAACCAGGTAACCAGTATCGGTATCGGTCTCAACGTTGGTTGAAATATAATAGGCAATTCCCAATTCTCCCCGAATAATTAAAGATAGCCGGGAACTGAACATTCCTCCCAAAATTACCCCTAAAAGTTCCAGGGCATATTTTTGGGGATGAAATAGGTTGTATCCCCTGACTCCCAGACAAAGATGGGTTTGATCGGTTTCTCTGGTATGTAAAATTAAATTTGGTTTTGTTTGTTTTTCAAAAACTTTTAATTTTTCCTTTGGTTTTTTTAGCCCGATTTCTGAGAAATGTTTTTTTACTTTTTCAATTACCGAGCGAGGTGCGAGATGAGACGAGGTCTCAGCGAGCGCCGAGGATTTTTCAAATTTCCCGGCCAGACAAACCAGGGTATTTTGAGCAACATATTGCGATTGTAAATAGTTAATTAAATCCTGACGAGATATTTTAGTCACGCTTTCTTTTGTCCCGGCCACTGGCCAGCCGGCTGGCTGATTTCCGTAGAGTAATTTCGGCCACAAAATTTGGACATAACTCATCGGAATATCGTAATACATATTAATTTCCTCAATAATTACTCTTTTTTCTTTCTCAATTTCTTTTTCTGGTAAAACGGAGTTCAAAAAAATATCCGAAACCCAATCTAGGGCCAAATCAAAATGAGAAGCCTCAACTTTGGCAAAATAACCAGTGTATTCCTCCGAGGTAAAGGCATTATAAATTCCGCCAATCTTGTCTAAGGTTTCAGAAACCGCCTGAAGATTTGGCCTCTTTTTTGTTCCTTTAAAAAACATATGCTCAATAAAATGGGAGATGCCGTTTATTTCTTTTAACTCGTATTTTGAACCCGCGCCAACAAGCGCAAAAATCGTTATTGATTGACTGTGTTTTTGGGGAACAGTAATAATCCTTAAACCATTTTTGAGGGTAATTTTTTTGAACATTGAAATTATCTTAACAAATTTTTTCTTTTTTCATAATCTTCTTTGCCCTTCTTTAAAAATATATCAACAATCTCAATTCGTTTCTTTTTTGGGAATAAAGAAAATAAAATTCGCCAACGTCCTACTCTAAGACGATGGCCGCATTTGGTACCTCCAATCCCTTTAATATCCAATCCGCTAAATTTACCTAACTTCAAATCATTTAAAGCTGAATTTATCTTTAATTGATAGTCTCTTTGGATTTGGGTCAAAATTTTGAGGGCCTTTTCTCTAAAATTTAATCTAAACATTTAAGGAAGAGCTAACTTCTTTTTCACTTCTTCAAAAGAAATCAATCGCTGATTTTCGGGATCAGAAATTGCTTTGGTATATCTAATAAGCTCTTCCCATTCTTCGAAGGCTTGTTCAATCTTTTTCCATTCCCTGAGTGGTAAAATCACTACTGGTTCTTTGCCAATTTTTATTGAATTTTTCTCAATAATTTTTGCCATACAAATTTATTATATTGTTCTTTAAAATAGCGTCAAATACAATTCGCCGAAAAATCTTTGTATATAGGAATTTTGAAATTTTAATTTTCCAGTTTTTCTTTTAGAACTTTAACTAAATCTTTAATTTTTACTCTTTCTTGTTTCATTGTGTCGCGCTCTCTAACAGTCAAGTCATCTTGTTTTAAACTCTCAAAATCAATAGTAAGAGCAAGGAAGCAGCCCACCTCATCCATTCTCCGGTATCTACGACCAATTGAACCCAACTCATCATACTGACACATAAAATAAGGTTTTAATAATTGATAAACTTCTTTGGCTTTTTTAACTAATTCGGGTTTGTTTCTGACTAAAGGCAAAACAGCAATTTTGATTGGCGCTAATCTTTTATCCAACTTTAAAACCACCTCTTCTTCTTTAACGGCTTTGGTTGTTTTAGTCCGGCCGCCTTTTATCTCATAGAAAGCCGCAATTAAAAAAGTTAAAAAACTTCTGTCAGCTCCGGCTGATGTTTCAATAATGTAAGGAAAATATTTTTCTTTGGTTTCTTCATCAAAATATTTAAGATCTTGGCCGGAATGTTTTGAATGATTGGATAAATCCCAATCTCCCCGATTATGAATTCCCTCTATTTCCTGCCAGCCCGCTTCGCCTCCGAAGCGAGGCGAGCCAAAGGGAAACTTATACTCTATATCTATTTGTCTTTTGGCATAATGAGACCTTTCTTTTTCTGGAACTTCAACCGCTCTTAAATTTTCTTTTTTTATCCCCAGACCCAAGTACCATTTTATTCTCTGCGTTTTCCAGTAGTCAAAGAATTTATCGGCTTCTTGGGGGCGGCAAAACCACTGCATTTCCATTTGTTCAAATTCTCGAGTTCTATAAATAAAATTGCCCGGCGTAATTTCATTTCTAAAGGCCTTGCCGATCTGAGCTATGCCAAAAGGAATTTTCAGCCGCATTGAATTTAAAACATTTAAAAAATTTAAGTATATCCCCTGGCAGGTTTCTGCTCTTAAGTAAGTGACGGCTACCTCATCTTCTACTGGCCCAACAAAAGTTTTCATCATCAAATTGAATTTTCGAGGAGGAGTTAGTTCTCCGCCGCAATCAGGACACTTATTCTCTTTCAAAAAGTCCTTTCTAAAACGGTGATGGCATTTTTTACACTCAACCAATTCATCAGCAAAACCGGCGGTTAAATGACCGGAGGCCTGCCAAACCTGAGGCGACATCAAAATTGCCGCGTCCAAACCAACTATATTTTCCTGCTTTTTTGTCATCTCATCCCACCAGGCCTGTTTTATATTATTTTTCATTTCCACCCCCAAAGGCCCAAAATCATAACCAGAGCCAAAACCGCCATAAATCTCTGAAGAAGGAAAAATAAAACCTCGTCGTCTACATAAAGATATAATTTTTGACATCAAATCTTTTTCCATATTTTTATTGAGCATTAAAATAAGCTGAAAACTCACTGAACAATTCCTTTTTCTTCTGCAAAATCCGGGTCGGAAATTGTGGCTGTTGTAATATTTTTACTTTCTGCCTCTAAAATAGCGGTTGTCCACTCATCCTGACCGGTCATTATAACTTTGCTAATAATTTCCGGTGTCTGCCCTTTTTGATTAACTTCTGGGGTAAATTTAATTTGAAAAGCAATCCAGGGAGCTATTAATTCTCCGACCCCCTGACCGGCTATTAAATTTTCTACCTTCCAAACAATTTCCCGGGAATGAGAATCAAAGGCAAACTTTGTTGCTTGTTCTTCGGGAAAAATTTTGCCGGTTAATTGGCTATTGGGAGGTAATTTTGCTTTTAGCCTGATGTTTTTAACATTATTATAATAATTTTTTATCCGCCAAATAACAGTATAGCTGGTGGTTTGTCCTATCCGGGGTGGAAGCGGACCGGAATTTCCGAAAACTTCATCATCAAAATAACCCTCTTGAGAAACAACTATTTTAGAATTGACTTTGGTTACAAATTCTTCTTCAATCCGATTTAAATTAACTTTGGTCTTAATGGTTAAATTTTGAACCGCTGGGGTCAAAATTTCTCCTTCTTCTTTTAATTTAATCCAAAAATCAATTTCTCCTTCTTCATCCGGAAGCAAAAGTCTCATTTTGGGAATCCTTCGCCAGTCAAAAATAATAGAATTTTCCTCGGCTAAAAATTTTCCTTGAAAATCTTTTAAGGTTTGAAAATCAAATAAATCCCCTTCCAATCTTATTATTAAAAATAAATTATTCAAACTTTCCCGACCAAGATTCCTAAAGAAAACTCTGTAATGAAGCCATTCGCCAAGAGAAGCAACATAAAAAGGATTATTATTAATGGTTTGGCTTATATGTATAGACGGACGGGCAATTACTATTCCTTTATGGGTTTCTTTTAGTAAAACAAATTCTCCCCTCTGCCAAATTCCAATTTTTGCCCGGAAAATTTTTATTTCGCCTATTTGGCCGGTTAATCTACCCGAAATTTCAATTCTGCCGCCCTGGGCTTTGTTTAAAAGAGCAATTGGCCACTCTTCCTCTTCCAGCGCTTGGGGAACGGCTTGAATAAACTCAAAACCCGAAGGATAGTCGGTTTTAATTCTTAAATTGGAAAGAGGATAATCAACATTGGAAAAATAATTGAGCCGGATTTTTATCTCTCTTTCCGGTTCAATTTCTAATGGTAAATCAAACTCAAAGGTTAAGGGCACTTTTCTGATAATGGTCGTATGGCTGGTGGTTGATTGATAATGGGCTCTGAGATTTTTGGGTTGAAATCTCAAACTGGCTCTGGCAATTTTCTTTTCCCCTTCTTGACCCAAAAGTCGGGCCTGAAAACTAAAACTTCTTTCTTCGCCGGGATAAATCGGTCCCCCCAATTGTTGGCTATCCTTGACAATTCTTAAAAAATCCCCATCAATTGGCAGAGAATGGCTTGGATATTCAAATATCAGCCGAGGTTCATCTAATCGGATATTGCCATTATTTTTAAATTTAACAATATATTCTACTTCTTCTAAAAGATTAACTTGAGCGGGTCCGATAATTTCTAATTTTAAAACATCTTTGGAAAAAATATTTTTTTGCCAATAATAAAAACTTAAAATTCCCATCAATCCTCCGATTATTAAAACAATAACAAAAAGGGTGGTTCTTTTCATGCTTTTTTAGTTTAGCAAATTATTTAACTTCTTTCAAAATTTCCGAAAAATAACAATCGGAAATGACTTTGAGCGAATTCAGGTTTTCCTTTTCAATTTTAAGTTTTTTTAAGATTGGCCAATCTTTTTTAAGCAGCAATCTTATTATTTTAACCGTCTCGGCATCAATTTTCTTTGGAATTTTATGAAGGAAACCGGAACATTGATGGCAAATTAACCCGCCTTCTTTGGGATTGAAAAAAAGATTTTGGGGGCCAACCTTTTTTTGACAAAGAGAGCAAAAATAAAGTTCCAATTGATAACCAGAAAGAGTTAAAAAATTCCAAAGAAAATAATGATGGAGAATTTCCAATAAGGGGTTTTCGACGCTCAACGAATTTTCAATTCGTTTCACCTTTGAGTTCAACGAATTTAATTTTTCAAAAGTTTCAATCAATAAATGCCAAATCTTTTCATCCGCTTCTTGACCTTTGATTAAATCATCCAAATTTTCAATGATTTTATGGGCGATTTTTAATCTTTTCAAATCTTTTCTCAAATTTTCAAACTTCTCAATTAAAACGGCATCAATCAGGGTTTTATGGGTTTTTCCCTGAATAAATTCAATTTCCGACAAATAAAAAAGCTCTGCCCCGGGCCTTAGTTTGGACTTAATTTTTCTGATGGCTTTCCCTAAAACCTCCAGCTTCCCATAATCTTTGGTATAAAAAGTCAGAAACTGGTCTACCTCCCCCCGATCAACTTTTTTAATACAAAATCCCTGTGTTCGGTAATGAACCGCCATTATTAAAATTTTTTAATTGCTAACCAAAGTTCTTGCTGATTGACCTTTGTTTCTCTTTCAACAAGAAAAACTTTTTTTAGCTTTTTATCCAAATGAAAGTCTTTGGCTCTTGTTTCTTTTAAAATAAAGGGTTTGTTTTTTGTTAAAAGATTGTTTAATTCCTGTCTTCCAAAATATTGAACCGAAATTTTATCTTTTGGTTTTAAGCCGGCTTTTTTTCTCATTTCTTGAATCTGACGGATGACCTCCCGAACCGCACCCTCTTCTTTTAATTCCGGAGTAATTTTAGCATCTAATTTAAAAGTTTTGCCAAAAACAATTTCTTTAACATTAACCTCTTCTTTAATTAAATCTAATAATTCTTTTTCCCTCCGCAATTCATAATTGGTAATTCGTAATTCATTTAACGGCTGGCGAACTTTAATTTTTTCTTTAGCCCTTTCAGCCAAAGCCAATGTTGTTATTTCCCTTACCTTTTTCATTTTTTCTGCCAATTTTTTATTAATTAGTTCTTTTTTTGCTTTTGGATAGTCGGCTAAATGAACGGATTCTTTCTCCCCCCCTAATTGTTGATAAAGTTCTTCAGAAATAAAGGGCATAAATGGCGCCAACAATTCTATTGTTTTTAAAAGGACGTAATGCAAGGTCTGGGAGAACTCTTCTTTTATTTTTTCATCCCCTTCTTTTTGGAATTTTACTCTTGAACGTCGGATATACCAATTGGAAAAATCGTCAATAAAATCGTTAAATAATCTTATTGCTTTTGACAATTCATATTGGTCCAGCCATTTAACTATTTCGTCATTCAATTGATTGACTCGGGAAACTATCCATTCATTCAAAACATTGGTTATTGGAAAATTCTTTTTCGGCTGGAATTTTTTTTCTTTATAGGTATTAAAAAAAAGATAACTGTTCCAAAGGGTAGAAAGAAATTTTCGCCAAATCTCTTCTACTTTTTCTGAAGAAAAACGATAGTCCTCGCCAATTGGGGTGGAGGCCAAAAGAAAATATCTTAAAGAATCGGCTCCGTAAGAATTGAAAATTTCATTTGGCTCCGGATAATTGCCCAATTTCTTGCTTAATTTTCTTCCCTGATGGTCTAAAATTAAACCATTAACAATTACGTTTTTGAAGGCCGGCTGATTCTTTCCCAAACCTATATTTTTAATGGTCAAAGCAGTGGCTATAACATGAAGGGTATAAAACCAACCCCTGGTCTGGTCCAATCCTTCGGCAATAAAATCAGCCGGAAATGTTTTTTCAACCAATTTTTTATTTTCAAAAGGATAATGCCTTTGGCCGTAAGGCATGGAACCCGATTCAAACCAACAATCAAAAACCTCAGAGACCCTTTGAAGTTTTCCTTGACAAAATTGGCATTTAAAAAAAACCTCATCAATATAGGGACGATGAAAATCCAGTTCCATTTTTTCATTATAGGGCAGGTTTCTAAATTTAATCTTTTGGCTTTCAGCCGTTTGAATTGTTTTTATTTTATTCTCTTTTCTTAATTTAATGATTTTTTCGATTGGCCAGCCCTTTAAAACTCCGGTCAAAATCGTTAGGGGGAATTCATGAGAAACAATTAAAATGTTTTTATTTTGATATTTTTCGTTTGTTTCTTTTAAAAAATTAAAAATTCTTTTTCCAACCTCCGTCAAACTTTCACCTTTCGGCAATCTGGCAAAAGTAAAATTTTTTTGTTTTTTCAAATATTGGTAAACCAATTCCGGTTTTTTTCCGTTAAAAATCCCGACATTGTATTCTCTTAATCTTTTGTCATAAATAACTTTTATTCCTGTTTCTTTAGCCAAAATTTCGGCCGTTTGTTTGGTTCTCAATAAATCAGAGGAAAAAATGAAATCAATTTTTCCTGCCTGTTGGTAAGCAAGGTTGTTTTTTATTTTTTTGGCCGCCGCCCTTGTTTCTTTTTTTCCCTTTTCGGTTAAAGGACAATAAATTTTCTCGGGCCAACACATGGCTAAATTTTTTATTTGCCTTATGGAATGGCCGTGACGAAAAAGATAAAAATTATTTTTGGAAAAATTCTGGGATAATAAATTTTTCAAAGAGCCGATTACTTTTAAGTTTTGGCAATTTGGGCATTGCCAGATTGGCAGGGGCGCTCCCCAAAAACGGGTTCGCGAAAATGCCCAATCCTTAGCTTCCTCCAACCACTTGCCAAACCTTCCTTGTTTAAGGTGTTTCGGCAGCCAATGAATTTTTTTGTTATTTTTAATTAATTGTTTTTTTATTTTTTGTACCCTAATATACCAACTATCTAAAGCATAATAGAACAAGGGAGTGTCGCAACGCCAACAAAAAGGATAGCTGTGTAAAATTTCTTCTTTTTTGTATAAAAGATTGAGTTTTTCTAAATTATTAATGATTTTCGGTTCAACCGCTTTGACAAATTGACCGGCCCACTCTTTAACTTCATTTTTAAACAAACCCGATTCGTCAACCGTATGATAAAAAGGCAAATGATGTTTTTTTGCCAATTGAAAATCATCTTGGCCATACATTGGAGCAATATGAACAATGCCGCTTCCTTCTTTAATTGAAACGAATTTGGCTGGTAAAACCCGGAAGGCATTTTCAATATTCTCAATTTTTAAATTGGATAAAGAATTAAATAAGGGCTCATATTTCAAACCAACCAATTCTTTGCCCTTAAATTTTTTAATAATTTTATATTGACCGCTGAGAATTGAAATTCTTTCTTTGGTTAAAACATAAGTTTCTTCCTTTTGTTTTACCAAAAGATAGTCGGCCTTGGGTTCAATGGCTAAGGCGAGATTTCCCGGCAATGTCCAGGCAGTGGTTGTCCAGACCAAAAAATAGCTGTTTTTAAATTTTAACTCCTTAATTTTGAATTTTAAGTAAAGCGAGTTATCCTTGACTTCTTTATAGCCCTGATTGACCTCAAAATTGGAAAGGGGTGTGCCGCATCTTGGACAAAAAGGAGAAACCCGGTAATCTTTATAAACTAATCCGGCCTGCCAGAGTTTTTTCAAAACCCACCAAACGGATTCAATATAATTGTTATCTAAGGTGGTATAAGCATTTCTATAATCTGCCCAACGACCAACCCTTTTTAAGGTTCTTTCAAAATCTTCAACGCATCGAAAAACTGAGTTCCGACAGGCCTGATTAAATTTCCCAATGCCAAAATTCTCAATTTCTTTTTTATTTTTAATCCCCAATTCTTTTTCAATTAAGTTTTCAACCGGCAGTCCATGACAATCCCAGCCCAGCCGGCGCGGAGTTTGATATCCCTTCATTGTAAAATAACGCAAAACCGTATCCTTTATTGTCGTCGCCAAAATATGACCGTAATGGGGTTTTCCAGTAGCAAAAGGAGGCCCATCATAAAAACTGAAAAACGGCCCTCCTTTTCTTTGAGAAATTGATTTCTCAAAAATCCTGTTTTTTTCCCAGAACTTTAGAATTTTTTCCTCTAATTTTGGAAAATTTATTAACATAATCCTAATCTGCGAATTTATCCGAATGCTCCGAATAATTTATTCGCGGCATTCGGATGCTACATCTTCTCGGGCGCGGAAATGCCCATTAAATCCAAGGTCTTTTTTAAGACAGTTTGGCTAACTAAAACCAAAGCCAGGCGAGCTTCTAACAGGGGTCTGACCTCTGTCAAAACCTTACAGTCGCGATAGAACCGATGAAAGGCCGCAGCCAAATCAATAGCATACTGGGGCAGCCGCTGGACTTGATAATCTTTGGCAATATCTTCAACAATTTCCGGGAACCGAATCAGTTGTTTAATAAACTCTAATTCGCTTGGATGATTCAATAATTTTAAATTTTCGGATTTCGGATACCGAGCCTGCCCAGGGGCGGGCGAGGTGCGAGATGAGAACGGAGTTCTCAGCGAGCTTCGGATTTCGGATTTTCCGCATTTGCGCAATATCGAGCAAATGCGGGCATAAGCATACTGAATATAATAAACCGGGTTCTTTTCTGACTGCTCTTTGGCTAAACCCATATCAAATTCCATCTGAGTATCTAATGACTTTGTTAAATAGAAAAATTTAGCCACATCTAAACCAACCTCATTTATCAAACCTTCCAGGGGAATAATCTTTCCTTTTCTTTTAGAAATCTTTAAACCCTTTACTCTGACAATCTGGGTGATTAAAATATCTAATTCTCCTTTAAAGCCAAGTGTTTTTATTGCTGACTTCATTTTCCTGACATGACCCTGATGGTCAGCTCCCCAGATATTGATAATTTTTTTGAAACCGCGTTCAATTTTATTTTTATGATAGGCGATGTCGCAAAGGAAATAAGTTGGTTCTCCGGTTTCTCTAATTACTACCCAATCTTGCGAATCTCCAAACCGAGAAGTTTTAATCCACCAGGCGCCTTCTTTTGAATAGGCCAAATCTCTCTTTTTTAGCCATTTGAAAATCTTTTTAATCTTATTTTCCCGATGGAGCTTTGATTCTTTGAGCCAGTTGTCAAACTTTATTTTTAATTTTTTTTCAACAAACTCTTTAATATCTTTTTGAATTTCCCGAGCCAATAAATACCCGGCTTCAGCATAAATTTCTTCTTTATTTTTGAATTTTTGAATTAGATTTCTGATTTTTGCCTTTTGACTTTTGATTTTAAGACGGAGATAATCGTTTAAATAGGTCGTTCCTTCGCCGACCGCTGTTTGGCCCAAAAGTTTTATTTGGGTGTTGGTCTTGGCATCATTAATATAATATTCTTTGCTAACTCTAAATCCTGATTTTTCTAAAACATTTGCTAAAACATCTCCCCAGAAAGCACCTCTCCCGTTTCCGGTATGTAATTGGCCCGTCGGATTTGCTGAAATAAATTCAACCTGAACTTTTTTATTTTTGCCGATTTTTAAACGGCCGAATTTTTCATCCTGTTTTAAAATTTCTCCAACCTGTCTTTGTAAATATTCTTTTGAAAGAAAAAAATTGATGAAACCCGGCTTTGCCACCTCAATTTTTTCAAAAAGTTTTTCGCTTTTCGCTTTAAACTTTTCGCTCATTATTTCTGCAATTTCTTGAGGATTTTTCTTCAGCACTATGGCAATGTTAGTGGCATAGTCGCCGCAAGACATTTGAACAGGTCTTTCTATTTTAACCTCAATTTTTCTTTTATAAAGGTGCTTGACAGCTTTTTCAATTAATTTTTTAATTTCTTCTCTGGCCATTAATTTTAAATTATCATATTTTTTGTTAAAATAAAATGAGCCCGGTAGTAATTTATCAAATTTTCTTGTATCATAATAGCAATAGCAGGTGGGGAAAATTTATAGAAAACAGGCGAGAAAACTCATTCCCTTTAAGGGATGAGATGAGAGCCTGTAACTAAATACCGTAGGAACTACGGGAATCAACGTCTGTGGAGTTGAGGGGTTGCTCTCGACTATGAAGCAGGAAGCTTTTATCCCTTCAGGGGTAGAGTAGTTCACACTCTAATTCTACTGCATATCAAATATTTCCAAAAAGTATTGATGAACTGATAAACTAAAAAATATGGAAAAAGGACCAGAAATCAGAATAGTCGGCAGAGCTTCTGCCGAGAAAAAAAAACAGGTAAAAAAAGAGGTTGAACAGGGTTTTTTTAGCCAGGGTTTTTTTAGCCAGGCTTTTTTTCGCCACTTTGAATCTCTTCCACCAGAAGAAAGAAAGCGTCTTGAAAAGTTTGAATATCCAAAATCTGAAAAGGAAATTGCTCTGATATCCTTTGCTAACAAAGAAACATCTCAACTAATGCAAGAAGCAGGGATAGAACCCTACAACATGCCGGTAAGAAACTTTCATATTGTTCCGCCGGAGTTGTACAAAAAGGTTATGGGCAACAGCGAAACCTTAGCAACAAGTTTTGTTACAAGACAAGGCATAATTTTTGACGCGCAACATTTTCGAGATAATCCGGTAATTTTCGGCGCTGCCCTTCTTCACGAATTATTGCACCTCAAGGCTCATCTCTCAATGGAGGTTCAGGAAAAGGGTGACAAAGTAAAAAAAACACTATATCGTCATGGCCTAACGGTTGGAACACCACAAGAACATAAATACCATAAATACCATCAACACTTCACCGGTCTGCACGAAGGAATTGTTGACGAAGCCGGAAAAAGGCTTTTCGGAAAACTTCTTGATTGTCCGGAGCTGGCAAAAGAAAAAGAGTGGTTAATCTCTGATGAAGCAAAAGAAATGAAGAAAAAATTAGCCGAGGAAAAAGAAATTCCGGAAGACGACATCATTTGGGTCGGTAAAAAAGGAGAGGACGATTTGAAAGTTTTTCCGTATCCTAAACAAAGAAATGTTCTCAATTATATCTGCGCCGAGATACAAAAACATTTTCCCGATCAATACCAAAGGCCGGATGATGTTTACAAAATATTTTTGAATGCGCACTTTACAGGAAGACTTTTACCGGTCGGCCGTCTTGTTGAAAAAACTTTTGGCCAAGGAAGCTTCCGTCTTCTCGGAAACATGGACGTTGACAAACAAAGTGGCGTCTGGCATTTGGAATCTTTGAAAAAATCGCGCGCCAGACAAATGAGAAAAACAACCGGGTCCTAATTGGCCAAAAATTTTTGCAATTTTATTTGACCGGGGCAATGAAGATAATCAATATTAGTTGAATTTCTACTGCCGGGTATGAAAGTTCTTGCTGAAAACAAAAAAGCATATTTTAACTATCAGGTTCTGGAGAAATTTGAGGCTGGAATTTCCTTGATTGGACAGGAGGTAAAATCCTTAAAAACAAGGGGGGTGAGTTTAGCCGGAAACTATGTCACAATTAAGGATGGTCAGGTTTTTTGGGTTGGCGCCCATATTCCGGCTTATCAGCCGAAAAACGCGCTAATTGATTATGCTCCTGAAAGAGGACGGAAACTTCTTTTGAAAAAATCGGAAATTAGTTATTTGATTGGAAAGGTAAGGCAAAGGGGCTTGACTTTGGTACCCCTGAAAATATATACTAAAAACGGGAAAATAAAATTAGAGTTCGGAGTCGGAAAAGGAAGAAAAAAAATTGATAAAAGGGATTTAATAAAAAAACGTGAAACAGAAAGAGAAATAAAAAAAGAATTAAAAACGCGGGGATGAAAAAGAATCGATGGGGAGTTAGCCTAAAAGCGCAAACCGAGCATTGTAGTCAACTCGTTAAATAGCCTACTAAAAAATAAGTGCCAACTTATTCAAACAACCTGCCTTAGCTTACGCTTAAGGGCAGCATCTGACCTGATGATTCTCGCTAAGCAGTCTCAGGTGTCATATTCAGCGAGATAGATAGTTTTTTAGAATCCGAAAAAAACTGTTGAAAAATAATCGGATAAAAAGTAGAGAAATTTTTGTCCAATTTTAATTCTCTATTTTTTAAGAAATTGGACTAAGTTTGAAGAACTGTTTAGGTCAAACTCTTCAAATGCGGGGGCAGTGCCCGCCATCTCCACCTTTCTTTATATTTTGTTTCGTAATTTGCTGAAAAAACCATTAATTAATAATCAAATCAGGGCCAAAGAAGTTCGTCTGGTTGATGAAGCTGGAAAACAGCTGGGAATTATTCCTTTAATGGAGGCCTTTCGGCTCGCCCAAGAACGTAATTTGGATTTAATTCAAATTACGGAAAAATTAACCCCTCCGGTCTGTAAAATAACGGATTATGGTAAATATCTTTATTATTTAGAAAAAAAAGAAAGGGGGTTAAAAAAACATAAAAGGGGAGAGATAAAGAGAATAAGATTAACTTTTAATATTTCAAAGCACGATTTAGAAACAAGGGCTTATCAAGCAGAAAAATTTTTAAAAAGGGGAGATAAGGTAAAAATAGAATTAGTTTTAAGGGGTCGGCAAAAATTTCTTCAGGATTTTGCCAAAGAAAAAATAAATCAATTTTTAGAAACTTTAAAAAAACTTATACCGATTAAGGTAGAAAGAGAACTAAAGCAAGAAATAGGAAGATTAACAATGGTTGTTTTTAAAAACTAATATCGGTCTCCTGGTAATAGCAAAAGAGTGAAAAAAATTTATCTTGTTTGGACGACGACATTATGAAAACTCGAAAATCAATATTAAAACGTTTTAAAATCACCAAAACCGGTAAAATTCTTCGCCGGCCAACCGGCCTTAGCCATTATCGGGCAAAAAAATCGGGGAAAAAAATAAGGAAAGGCCGGAAGTGGGTTCTCTTATCAAAGCCAGAAACAAAAATAATTAGAAGGCTGTTGCCTTCTTCCTAATGCGAATCTACAAATAATATGCGAATGCCGCGAATAAATTATTCGTAGCATTCGGATTTAATTCGTGTCATTCGGATTATATTTTTATGGTTAGAGTAAAACGAGGGAAAATTGCTCAAAAAAGAAGGAGGCATTTACTAAAACATGCTAAGGGTTTTCGTTGGGGAAGAAAATCAAAATATAGGCTGGCAAAACAAGCCCTAATGAAATCTTGGTCTTATGCTTATAGAGATAGAAGGGTAAAAAAGAGGCAAGTCAGAACGCTTTGGCAAATCCAAATTAATGCCGCTTGCCGTCAGTTTGGCTTACCTTACAGTAAATTCATCGCCGGCCTCAAAAAAAACAAAATTGAACTTGACCGTAAAATCTTAGCCAATTTAGTTCAAAAATATCCTCAGATTTTTGAGAAGATTGTAGAAAAAGCTAAGGAATAATCCTTTTATTTTTTATTTTAAGACCTTCTTTTTTCAAGTAAGATTTTTTTCTTTTTAGTTCCATTTCTGAAGCCAGCTATTTTGCCATCCTCCCTTATCACCCAATAGCAAGGAATGCTCTTGCCCGCCTAAATTTTCTTCGAAAATTTAGGCGGGTGAAGGTTTTTGTTTTTATTTAAGGTATTCCCCACCGCTCGCCAGGACTTTGGATGGTCGGTTAATTCTGCCGCTTCTTTATACGTTAAAATTTCTCCCACGTTAAAATTTCTCCCAAAGGAACATTTTTAACAACCTCCAAAACCTTTTTTCTAAACTCCTCTAAACTCCTCTAAACTCCTCTAAACTCCTCTAAACTCCCCTAAACTCCTCTAAACTCCCCTAAACTCCTCTAAACTCCTCTAAACTCCTCTAAATTTTTATTCATTTTATTTTAATGTACTCGAAATGATTGCCATGGCATTTATTTCGAGTTTTTATGTTCTGAAAATTTTTCTTAAAAAACCATCTTTGCCAATATTCTCGGCAATAATTAAACGAAGCTCTCTATCACTCAAACCAAAAAATTCCTTTAAAAGCTCTGTTTCATCTCGGCAATCAAAAGGAATAATCCAAACACTCTTTTGAAGGGGGAAAAATCCTAATTCTTTTAATTTTCCCCGGAAAGCTTCTCGATAAACTTTTTTAATCTGGGCAATATCAAAGATCACTAATCTATATTTTCCATCCCATTTCTTTGGTCTTTTTATTTTTAAATCATTTATCTGAAGCCAACCGGCCTTTCTTTTTCCTTTTTCGGTAAGGGCAATATAAATTTGATGTTTTTTCTTTTTTACCTCAATGCAGCCCTCTTTTCTTAGTCGATAAAAAGCATTGTAAACTTTCTTTTTTTGAAATAATTTTCCTTTCTTGAACGCCTTTATCAAGTTTAAAGTAAAATAAGGAGAGCTTGCCGCGATATAAACCATTCCGGCTGCCGCTAGCCATTTCAGAATATCTTTTATAATTTCTGACCTCGGTTTTTTAAAATAATATTTGTATTTAATCATAAGGCTTAACAAAATTATAATATTATAATACTCAAAATAAAAGCCATGGCTTTTATTTTGAGTATAAAATTAATCAAATATATTTATTTATATTTATTTAAGTTTTTTAATGGAAAGGTGTTTTGTAATGCTCAATTAAAAAGGTGTCGGCTTTTTTGAGAACCTCTTTGGCGTTTTTGAAAGTTAATTTTTCCAATGCTTTTTCATACGGCAGCCATTTATAACCGAGATGCTCAAAAGAAACTTTTACTTCTTTGGTTTTCGTTTCAACTAAATAAAAGGTGACAAATTTTAAAATATTTTTCCTTTTTAATTTAAAAAAATATTTTATCCATTCCTTAAAACCTTCAATAAATTTTAAATCTTTTAATCCGGTTTCTTCTTCTGCTTCCCTTTTTGCTGTTTCAATTTCTTTTTCTCCTTTTTCAATGTGTCCTTTTGGCAAATCCCAATAATCCTTTGCTGATTTAGTCGCTGAAGCTGGCGCTTCATCTCCGCCCCTTCGCTTCGCTCGGGTAGTCGCTGAAGCTGGCGCTTCATCTCCGCCCCTTCGCTTCGCTCGGGTAGTCGCTGAAGGATAATGAAGCAATAAATATTTTATCTCGTTTCCTTCCCGCCGAAATATTATGGCGCCAGCTGATTTCTCTATGGGCATTTTTGAATTTTTAATTCTAAATTTTTAATTTTTAAACAATATTCTAATTTTTAATGTTTAAAACATTCGGTCATTAAAAATTGTTTAAAAATTTGAATTTAAAAATTAAAGTTTTTTAAAGAATTCCATTAACTTATCAATTGGTTGAACGTTAATTATGTCTTCTTTTTCTGCCCAGCCGCGCCGGGCCTGGCTAATGCCAAATTCTATAAATCTTAATTGGTCTTTCTGGTGGCTATCAGTGTTAATTACCATCTTTACCCCGGCCTCTTTTGCCCGACGAATGTTCTGGTCATTCAAATCCAATCTTTTGGGCTCAGAATTTATTTCCAAAACCACATTATATTCCCTGGCCGCTCTTAGAATTTTGTCAAAATCAATTTGATACTCATCTCTCCTTTTCAATATTCTGCCTGTCGGATGAGAAAGAATATCAACGTTAGGGTTTTTCATTGCCCGAATTATTCTTTCTGTCATTGCGCTTTTTTCCATTTTGAAACTGGAATGAACGCCAGCAATGACATAGTCCAATTTCGCCAAGGCCTCATCTTTAATATCAATTGAACCGTCATTTAAAATATTCGCCTCGCAACCCTGAAGAATTGAGAATCTAGAATTTAGAATCTGGAATCTAGAATTGAGTTTATCAATTTCTTTTCTTTGTAAATCTAACATTTTTTCATCTAATCCGCGTTCTATTCTTAAAAACTTTGTGTGGTCGGCAATACCAATATATTCATAACCCATCTCTTGCGCTGCCCTGACCATTTCTTTAATTGTGCTGGCGCCGCCGCTCCAATTGGAATGGCAATGCAAATCACCTTTAATGTCTTGATAGCCAATAATTTTCGGTAAATTCCTTTTTTGGGCAGCTTCTATCTCTCCCTGATTTTCTCGCAATTCCGGTTCAATCCAGGAAAGGCCAAGGGCTTTATAAATTCCCTTTTCCTGCCAGCCGGCAACCATTTTTTTCCCTTTAAAAAGACCGTATTCTGAAAGCTTCAGACCTTTTTCTATGGCAATTCTTCTGGTAATAATATTGTGTTCTTTTGAGCCCGTAAAATATTGAAGAGCTGAACCGTAACTTTTCTTTTTAACGACTCTCAAATCCAGGTCAAAACCTTTTTCCATTCTAACGGATGATTTGGTCGGACCTTTCATCCAAACCTTAGTTATTCCGGGCAAAGAAACAAAAAAGCCCATTACTTTCTCTGGACTCTTTGTCGTGACCAAAATATCAACATCGCCAACGGTCTCTTTCATTCTCCTAACAGAACCGGCTACACTAATCTGTTCAACTTCTTTTAATTTTTTTAATTTTTTAAAAATTTCTTTCACTTGGGGTAAAATTTCGCCCAAAAGAAACCTCCCCTTGCTTTTTTTTAAAAAGGCAATTCCTTCTAAAATATTTTTTTCGGTTTTCTCGCCAAAGCCGAAAAGAGAAGCAATTTTATGAGCCCTGGCTGCCCTGGACAAATCTTTCAAATTTCTAACTCCCAATTCTTGATAAAGTTTCTTGGCTTTCTTTGGTCCCATTCCCTCAACAGAAGTTATTTCTTCCAAATTAAGAGGCAGCTTCTTTTTAAATTCTTGATAATATTTAATTTTGCCTGTTCTTAGATATTCTTCAATTTTTTCAGCAATGCTTTTGCCTACCCCGGGAATTTCTTCCAAGGCCTTAATTCCTCCTTTTTTATAAATATCTTTAACATTTTCTTCCAAGGTCTCTAAAACAACGGCTGCCTTTTGGTAAGCATAGGGCTTGAAAGCCACCTCTTCCATTTCCAGATAATCTGCTATTTCATAAAATATCCGGGCAATTTCTTGATTTTTCATCCTCTTGGAATCGGGGGTTCAATGGTTTTAATTTCTTGAATTGGAAAAATTTTTTTCTCTTTAGCTAACAGTTCTTTAGAAATTAAAAGAGGCAAAAGAGCGCTAAAAAAAAGAAATGTTCCTACTATGATAAAAAGTAAATCAAAACCAAAACGATAAACAATTATTCCCCCTAAACTTCCGGCTATTCCGGCCCCAACTCCAACAAAAGCCGACCTCGTGCCCCAGCCATACCCATGCCAATTCCATAAACTGCCTGTAAAACATAGATATGCCAAGTTAAAAATGAAAAAAGATATCCGAAAGTAGCCAAAGCGGCTAAGATGTTTCCGATAACAATAAACCCGAGATCGTATTTTTCTCCGTGTTTTTTATCTAAATATCTTCCAATGGGAATTAAAACTAAAGAAAGAACAATCCAGTAAATAGAAGCTGCAAAACCAGCCACCCTAACATCGCCTCCATGGATATTGTTGGCAATAAAGATGGCAAAGATTGGTGAAACGAAACCCAATCCGGTTAATAAAATAGCATCGGATAAAATTAAAATTTTTACAACCTTATTGATTGACTTAAACATGGAGTTAAAAAACAAGTTTATTTTTAAACAAAGCGTCAATTAAAATTTAAACTCTACTTTGATCTTTAATAAACTTTTTTATTGAGCGGTCATAGGTTTTTTCTGCTTCTTGAGAGAAAAAACAGGCCGGCAGTTGATTTTTAGCTAAATGATATTTTAAACAATGACAACAAACCCCTTTTCGTGGACAATTAGGGTAGGGACAAAGACAATTTTTCAAATTAAAATCTCTTTTACAATTCATATTTTTTATTTATTTTTTCTTTTTCCAAGAAATTTTTTCTCTAAGGCTTTCATAACTTTAATCAAAACCGGGTCGTCAAAATATTCTCTTGCCCACCACCACCAAGGCATAAGAGGAGGTTTTTTATGTTTCTTCCAATACTCTAAAGCCTGTAATAGGTTTTCAATTTTATCTGCCTGATTGGCAAATCTCCCTTCTTTAGTTAATCCTTTTTTATAATCAAGCCAAAGATTTTTGATTTCTTTTTTTAGTTTTAGTGGTAATTTAGCAGTAATCTTTACCATGGCCCGCCATTCTTTTTTATATTTTTTTTCAGCTATTCTTTTCTTCTCAGCTGGAGAAAATCTCGGCCAAGTCCTCATTAGTTTTGCTAACTTTTTTTTATCTTTAGGAAGAATCGAGTCGTAAGGGGTCACATCTCCAGTATAAACTTCGCACAAATCATGAATTAAAAGCATTTTCATAATTTTCTCCCTATTTAGGCCTTTCTTTTCGCCCAAAATCCAGGCCATTATAGTTGTGCGAAAAATATGTTCAGCAATGGTTTCTGGGTTTTTTATCTGGTTTATAACCCAACCTCCTCTTGGCATTCTTTTTAACTTCCCTATTTCAATAAAAAAATTAAGAAGATTTTCCATATTTTCTCCCTATTTAAAAAACCAGAAAATGGTTTTTCTGGTTTTATTATAGCAAAAATTTGAAAAATAAATCAATGTTTTTAAGAAAGTGAATATTCTATTTTCTTTATTTTATAAATTGTTTTTATGGTTGAAGAAATAACAACCTTGTCTCCCACCCGATGACCAATCAGGGCTTTTCCCACCGGAGATTCATTGGAAATTTTACCAAGGACTGGATTAGCTTCCAACGTTCCCACAATCATAAATTCATCTTCTTGGTTATTAACTTCAACAACAACTGTTGCCCCAAGATTAATAATATCTTGTTTGTTTTTGGCAGGGAAGGTAATTAATTCGGTGTTTTTTAAAATATGCTCTAAATCAGTCATTCTTACTTCTAAAAAATTTAAATCTTCATGGAAACTGAGATATTCCGTATTTACGTCTTCGGAATGTAAAATCTGGGGTATTTCTCCCTTTATTTTGGCTGATTTTATGAGGTTGAGAGATTTATATTCTTTTTTTAATTTCTCAAACCCTTGTTTTGTTAGATAGAACTTTTTTTCTTTTAACATTTTTTTAGCCCGTGGTAAGATTTCAAGAAGCAAATTTTTTTATCTTCTGACGGGGAGTCAAAATTTGACTGCGAGGCACAAAACCCCCTTAGTAGGGGGTTAGAAGAAAATCATTTTTATTTATATTTATTCAACTAATCCCCACAACAAGTCATTTTTTAAAAGTTAAAAAAATGAGGGTGTTGACTCCTTTTAAAATTGACCAAATTTTGTGGGAATTATTTCTTTTCATTTTTTAAGCTGACATTTATATTAATAATAGGTTTGTTTCTTTTTTTTAATCATAAGCCGTAAAAAATTCTTGTCAAGGGCTCTGGGTAAAATGTAAAGAGGATTTAGAAATGTCAGGTTTTTAAGGAAATAGAAATGTCAGGTTTTTGAATAATGAAAGGCGTTCTCCAGGGATGGTCTGCGGGCGGTTTCCAGCGCTTCCTTTCTTTCTTCTGGCTAGCGGCAATAATCCAAGATTGTTTTTGTTGCTTCTCTGGTCTGGCTGGTAAGAGCTGGTAATTGAGATACTTGTTCCGGAGACGAATCTGGAGAGAGCCATCTATTCTTTCTTCCAGCAAGACTCTTTCTTTGGGACGAATAGTGGCTGGCTGTTCTTTGCTAAGTTGGTACCATTGTTTGTTAAACTTAATGGTGAAATCATTCTGGACGGTTCTTTGAGACTGACGGGAAAGGATGACTGGCAACTGTTTCTTCTCTGTCTGGGTGAGCTTGCGATGGAGATTGGTTTTCTCCTTGGGTTGAACTGAGTATTTATCATTGAACCAGAGCAGGAATTCTTCTTTGAGGAACTGATTGGCAGTGGGGATGTCAGAAATATTCCTCAGTCTCATCTCTTTAATCAGTCTGTCTTGAAGGGTCTTAAAAAGATTCTCTATCCTGCCTTTGGCCTGGGGGCTGTGAGCGACAATCGGTTCAATAGCTAACTCTCTCATTGCTCTCTGGAACTGGGTAAGCATTTCTTCATCATCTAAAGCTGGTTTTAAGTTGTTGTAGTAGGTTCTTAGCTTATCTAAGTAAATTGATCTTGGCTTGCCGTGGGTTAAGAGATATTCCTGCCAGAAGCCAAATACTGGCAGGGTGCCTTCGTCTGAGACAAATTTGGCTTCAGTAATTGTTCCTTTGGCGTCATCAATGCTGGCCAAAAGACAGCAGTAAGGACCTCTGTCCTCAAACCAGTGCTCGTAAGAGCCATCAAACTGCTCCATCTCGCCGTAGTGGTCTTTGCGAGGCCTGCAGCTTCGGTAGTCCGGCTTCCTGTGTTTCCTGGACGTCCATAGTCCCTCTGCTGTCATTATCTGCCTGATGGTCTTGGGATCTTTCTTGATGCCGTGGACTAAATCGAGTTTTTCTGAGGCGTGGGTTGGTTTGAAATCGGGGTAATGCCAGCGCAGTAGATTGATTATCTGGTGCCGTTCTTTATCTGGCATTCTCCGGTTGCTGGGTTTTCCCCGGCTGCTGTGGATGAGCCCCCTGGTTCCCTTCTTCTTTACCCTGTCTTTAAGTCGATAAATCTGACGCTCACAAA
>JAHXGN010000006.1:28069-29042 GCA_019923625.1 Candidatus Nealsonbacteria bacterium | reverse complement strand
ATCCCCATCACAAAATTTTGTCAATTTTTACAGTCGTATCAAAATTAAAAGGTGCTTTTGGTTTAATCTCAGTAGAAACTTTTTTATCCAATTTTAATATTTTTGCCATTCTAAGTTGTTGATTTTGCGGCGTGGCCACGGGCAAAATAAATAGTGCAGGGGATATTATATTGTTTTGAAAGCCGTTTTGCTTTATCTTCGGCTTCAGTATAGAAATTATTAAAAGCGTCTTTATCTAAAATAGTATATTTTATCTTCAACAATAGTTGGGAATAGTGTTTTTTGAGAATTTCTTCAACGCCAGTCCAATTTCCTCCAATCGCATTGAAACTTTCAGTAAAAAGATATTTTACTCCCACCCTTTTGAATTCCTTAAACAATTCTTCTGGCTTTGTAAATATTGGCCAATAGGGTCCCATTAAAACAAGAGTGGTAATACCTTCTTTGTGGAGAGTTTTTAAACATTCTAATCTTTCCTTGATACTCGCGGAAAATGGCTCGGTAAGCCTGGTCCACTTTTCATCTAAACTTGTAATGGTCATATTAACATCTAATTCTCTGAATTTTTTTAGAAGATCTAAATCCCGCAGCACTAAGTTTGATTTAGTTAATATACTAACCCTGGCTGGATAATTAAGAAGAATTTTTAATACTTCTCTGGTAATTTTATATTTTTTTTCTAATGGCTGATAAGGGTCGGTGACTGTGCCCATGTATATTGGTTGATTTTTGAATTTGGGAGATTTCAATTGCTTCTTCAAAACTTCAGCAGCATTCATTTTAACATCAACAAAGGTGCCCCATTTTTCGTCTTGATGACCGGTAAATCTTCTCATAAATCTACTATAACAATAGACGCATCGGTGACTGCATCCAACATAAGGATTAATACAAAATCCGCCGCTTGGAAATCCGCATTTTCCTATCGCCGATTTACATAAAATTTCCCTAATTTTTAGCATTGGTTTAAATT
>JAHXGN010000006.1:16390-27994 GCA_019923625.1 Candidatus Nealsonbacteria bacterium | reverse complement strand
GTTTAAATTTGATTCCAGAGATTAAGAAAAATTTCTTTTGCTTTCAAAACATTCTCATGAGGAAATACTTCAAATATAAATGGCCCATAATAATTTGAATTTTTACATTCTCTTAATAACGTCTTAAAATCTATATTTCCTTCTCCAAATAAAACATGTTGGTCAGTTATACTATCATTATCATGTAGATGCATGTTAATGACAAATTTTTTGACTTTTCTGAAATATTCGATTGGATCAAAATTTATGACATTTGCATGGCCGATATCAAAAGTTATTCCCAATCCTTTTACCCCGTTAGAAAGCCCCGCCCCTTGGGACGGTCGGGATGTTGTATATAATCCGCTGCCCTTGCCCTTTCTAACGGGGTTTACTGAATTCACTACTTTTAATAAATCCTCTGGTTTTCTGCATAATCGTGAAGGGTCAAATGCATTTTCTAAACCGATTTTTATTCTGAACTCTTTGCTTAATTTAATTATTTCTTTTAAATTTTTTATTAAAATTTCGAAATTTTTAGCAACCGTATTTTCGTTGTTTTGGGTATCTTTAGTGCCGCCATGAATTGTGATTTGTTTAGCTCCGACTTCTTTCGCCAAAATCACTTCCTTTTTGGCAAATTCAAGGGCCTCTTTTGAAATTTCATGATTCGCACTACAAAGGGAAACGAAATGAGAGATATGCAGACTTAAGAAAATATTATTTTCTTTTGAAATCTTTTTTACTTGGTTAATTATTACTGGTTTTAAATTAAAATCTACTTCGCCTTTTGGTTCTTTAACGGCCTGAATTTCATAACAATCAAATCCATTTTTAATTGCAAAATTCAAATCTTTTAAAATACTCTGCCTATCTGACCCTATAAATCCTATTTTTGGTTTTACTTCCTTAATTTTTAGCATTATTTTTCTTTTTTAATTTTTGATATAGCATTCGGGGATAGCCCATTTGGGCTTGCATTTCATATTTGATATTTAGTTTCTTTAAAAAATCTAAGCAGGCTTTTCTGGTTTTTTGTATACCGCCAAAATTCTTTTTTGCTTCAATTTCCATAAAATTTCCTAAACCTTTAACTTGATCTAAGATTACCTCAAAATTGTTACAATCAAAATATTTTCGAGTTTTAATTACCGTCACTTTGGGAATTAGTCCAATCTTTTTGAAAATTTCTTCAACAATTTTAGGTTTATCAATGAAAGTTTCATACTCATCTGTTACTCTTAACCAGCCATCTTTTCCAAAGTGCAAAAAAGAGTAATTCAAATGATTTTTTTCTTTTTCAAATCTGATTCGTAAATATTCAATATATGGTTCTCTTTCGAAAAAATCTCTCTGTGGCGGCACAAAATACTTATCAACTTGCCTTCTAGTTTTAATAAATTTCCCAACTTTCCTGAGTTTCTTTTCAACACTAATTGAATTTTTTATTGTAACTTGAAGTTCAACCTCTTTATGCATGTTTTTCTAAAATTTCTTTTATTCTTCCGGCTTCTTTTTCAACAACTTCGCTGTCGTATTCGCCGGCGTGAGCCGGCGCGCCTTTGTAAACCCCGCTAGAAGTAAGACGCCTCAGGCGTCTGCCGTCCCGCTCACAACGGGACGGACTTCTAACGGGGTAAATTGGTCTTTTCTGGTCTAAATGTAAATTAAAAATTAAATTTTCACCTTCAACTCTCACAAAAAGATGAAATCTGGGATAACCTCTTGGCGGTCTGGTAAGAGCCAATTCTCCTTCTCTCTCGATTTTACTCTGAAAATGATAACCGGCTTTTCGCATTAAATTATAGATATTATCTTTAAATGGTCCTTTTACAACAAATTCCATACATTTAATTGTTTTCTCCGGCTAATTGGCCGCAGGCGGCTTTGATTTCTCGACCAAAGCGATAGCGCTGGGTGACAATTGGGCCAGCTTTTTCTAAAATTTCTTTAAACTTTTTAATTTTCCAGCCGGGAGATGGTTTAAATTCTGCGTGGCCAATGGGATTAAACGATATAAGATTAACAAAATATAGTGTTTTTTTCAAAAGTTTGACCAATTCTTTTGCCTGCTCTGGGGAATCATTAGCCTTATCTATCATTAAATACTCAAACATCACCTTTCTTCTTGTTTTTTTAATATAATCAGCAACCGCAGCTAAAATCTTTTCAATGGGATATTTTTTATTTATTGGCATCAATCGTGCCCGTAACTCATTATTTGGAGCATGAAGAGAGATGGCTAAATTTACCTGTAATTTTTCTTTGGCTAATTTTTCAACTCCTTCGGTGATGCCAACGGTTGAAATAGAAATGTGTCTCACGCCCAGATTAAATCCCTCTTTATCATTTAAAATTTTTATTGCCCCTAAAACATTATCATAATTTAGAAAGGGCTCTCCCATTCCCATAAAGACAACATTGGTCACTTTTTCTTTTGTTTTTTTTAATAATCTAGCAAAAAATAAAACTTGGTCAATTATTTCTGAACTTGATAAATTTCTCTTAAAACCTCGCTGACCAGTGGCACAAAACCGACAACCAATAGAGCAACCAACTTGGGAAGAAACGCAAACTGTTCGGCGACCATCTTCATGTTTCATTAAAACTGACTCAATCTTTAGACCATCCTTTAATTTAAAAAGGACTTTAAGGGTTTCGCCGTCTTTTGAGGTTAGAGTTTTTTCTGCTTTTAATTCTTGAAGCGGACAATTTTCTGATAACTTCTGGCGCAAATTTTTGGGTAGGGTAGTGGCTTTATCCCAACTTTCAATCAAATCAAAAAAAATTGCCTTTTTAACCTGTTTTAAGCGAAAAATTGGTTCTTTTTCTAGAACTTTTGCAATTTTCATCAAATTCATAATTTTAATTTGAGATTTGCTACTAAATAGCCGACGCCGAAGGGGCCTTCGTAAGACAAAATTTCTGGTTGCCAATTAAGACCCGAGGCCTCTAAAATTCCTAAAAGAAAGCAAAAAGACCTCAATCCGCATTCTCCAGCCCCGGGATACAATTCGTCCAATTTTAAAATTTTTTCAATATCTTTTTTCTTTAAAGATTCTATTAATTCTTTATCAAATTTCGGACCATCGGGGTGGAATCCATATGGGCCATCAGCCCTCAAGCAGTGCGATAAATCACCACTTGCTATGAGGGCAATTTTCAATTTTAAATTTTCAATTTTCAAATAAAGTTTTTTACCCCACTCAAAATGCTGATACGGCGAATCAAAAGTAGTAAGGACTGGGTAAATGGTTGGGTTATCAAATAATTCAACTATTACATTGGCTGGATTTTGGTAATTTTGAATTTTAAATTGTATTTTTGATTTTTGATTTTTGATATTTGATATTAAAAAGTGCAATGGCACTTTTATGCCCCAATCTGGATGAGGGGCAGAAATTATTATTGAATCCGGGTCTGATTCTTTTAATTTATTAGCCAAACTATTCAAACTTTCAATGGTTTTCTTTACTTGTTTTCTGTCTTTTTTTGAACCTATTGAGGGAAGAAATATTGGCGGATGGGGGGAAATACAAGCGAAAATAATCATAGAATTTAGAATATAGAATCTAGAAAATAGAAATTATTTAATGATAATATCCAGATTTTCTCCGCATTTTGGACATTGGCCGCTTTTGTCATAACGGGAAATAACATAACCCGTTCTATTAATTACTAAGGCATTGCATTTTGGGCAAAAGGTGTCTTCCGAAGGCAGACCGGGAACATTCCCGGTATAGATATATTTTAAGCCCATTTCTTTGCCAATTTTACAAGCCATTTTCAGAGTTTCTACCGGAGTATCCGGTAAATGCTGCAATTTCCAGGAAATAGCGCCGGAAAATCGGCTGATATGCCAGGGCGTTTCAGGGCCCAATTCTTCTTTAATAAATTTGGCAATATCCCTAAACATTTTTTCTGAATCTGAAAGGGTAGGAATTACTAAGGTTGTTATTTCCGTCCAAACGCCTGATTTTTTCATTAATTTGGCAGTATCCAAAACCGGTTGGAGCCGCGCCCCGCAAACCTCTCTATAAAACTCTTCGGAAAAACTTTTGACATCAATATTAATAGCATCAAGATAGGGGATTACTAATTTTGCCGATTCAGGGCTCATAAATCCATTGGAAACAAAATTGTTTTTCAAGCCTGCTTTTTTTGCCAATTTCATCGTATCCAAAGCATATTCTAAAAATATCGTTGGTTCGGTATAAGTGTATGATATGCTGGGTAAATTATTTTTTAAAGCAATTTTAATAATTTCTTCTGGCGGCAAATCTTCACCTAAAACCGGCTTATCTGGTTTTGGCGCCTGGGAAATGTCACTATTTTGGCAATTCCGGCAGACGAAATTACAACCAACTGTGGCTATTGATAACGAGTGGCTTCCCGGCAAAAAATGGAAAAATGGCTTTTTTTCGATAGGGTCAATGTGACAGGCAATGGCCTTACCGTAATTTAAGGCATACAATTTTCCGTCAATATTTTCTCTCACCCCGCAAATTCCTCTTTTCCCCGGTAAAATAACGCAGCAATGAGCGCAATTTTGGCATTTCACCCTGTTAAATTGCTCTACCAAAGGTAGAGCACCCGCTTTGCGGGATTTAACAGGGTAAACCTTTTTATCCTTTAATTTCTTATAAAGATGAGCTTCTTTTTTCATACTTTAATTTTATCTTAAATAATGATATAATTCAATCGTAATTTTTAATTTTTCGCTTTTAATTTTTAACTTGACTGAACCGCCGAAGGCGGTGAAAGAACATGCGCCATAGAATTTTTACTGCCATAAATTTACCGGAAAATATAAAAAAGGAGCTAAGCTCCTTTCAGTCAAAGTGGCCAGAGCTGCCTTGCCGTTGGACAAAAACGGAAAATTTGCACATCACCTTGGAGTTTCTGGGTTATCTAACTGACGAAGAGTTAATTGAACTTTGCCAGAAAATAAGAAAAATAGCCTCGGAGAAAAAAGCTTTTTCCGTTCATTTAAATAAGGTCTGTTACGGTCCCCCAAAAAAAATTCCTCCCCGAATGGTCTGGGTGATGGGAGAAAAGATTAAAGAACTTAATATTTCTCCTCATATTACTTTGGGCAGAATCAAAACTTGGGAATTCAGGCAAATTGAACCAGAAGAAAGGCCGGAAATAAATGAAGAAATAGATTTAAGTTTTGAAGTAAACTCTATTGAAGTGATGGAAAGTCAATTAAAAAGAGGCGGCCCCGATTATACAATTTTAGAATCATGTCCGTGTTTTGAAGTAAACTCTATTGAAGTGATGGAAAGTCAATTAAAAAGAGGCGGCCCCGATTATACAATTTTAGAATCATGTCCGTTAAAAAAATAAATCCCGTTAGAAATCCAAGCTAACGGTGCCCAAAAATAAATGGAATAATCTTTTTAAGGGAAATTAGCCACTTTGTAATAAAAAGAGAGGAATAATTAATAAATTAAATAATAATTATGAAAACAGCCAATATCCAGACCCTGCAGACAACAGCTGTTATTTTGGTTAACGAAAACAAGCCCCCTGCTTATCGGCTCATAAAAAAAAATGGGATACAAATCCGAACATATTCCGGTGATGCCCAATGAGGTTGTTGAGTTTCTTAAACCCAAGAAAAACGGTATTTACATAGACGCTACTTTGGGAGATGGAGGACATACCAGGTTGATTGCTTCTTTATTGGGACCAAATGGCAAGATTATCGGCATAGACCAAGATATTGAAGCCATAAAAAGAGCTAAAAATAGATTAGCCGAATATGAAAATAAAATTTTTTACGCCTATGGCAACTTTAGAGAATTAGATAATATTCTTGATAAGTTAGCTGTTAAGGAAGTAGATGGTATTTTATTTGACTTGGGTATTTCAACTTATCAATTAGAAACCCCGAATAGGGGTTTTAGTTTTAGCGAAAAAAACGAAAATCTCAATGCTCTTTTGGATATGAGAATGGACCTTTCTCAGAAATTAACGGCATACGACGTTATTAATGAGTATCCGGAAGATAGATTAAGAGATATTTTATTTAAACTGGGAGAAGAATCTTATGCCCGAAGTATTGCCAAACGTATAGTTTTGGAAAGAAAAGTAAAACCAATAAAAACAACAAACGATTTATTAGCGATAATCCGCAAATCAACGCCTCCGAAATATCGCTTTGGCAGAATCAAAGGTCATTATGCCAGTAAGGTTTTCCGTGCCATTAGAATGGAAGTGAATCAGGAATTGCCCGCCCTAAAAGAAGCGATTCCCAAAGCCGTAGCCGCGCTAAAAAATGGCGGCAGATTAGTAATTATATCATTTCATTCTCTTGAAGACAGAATAGTTAAAAGAATGTTCAAGGATATGTCGTTAATAGCGGAAAATAAAAAACCAACAGTCAGATTATTGACTAAAAAACCGGTTATGGCCGGCTCTTCGGAAATTGAGAAAAACCCAAAATCAGATAGCGCTAAACTCCGCGCCGTAGAGAAACTATCAATTTAACCAGTATTAACCCTATCTCTGGATTTATTGAGCAACTCTTTTTGCTTTTCAATCTCAGATTCCTCTATCTTCTGATAGAGCGGCCTCAGGTGGTTAATCCTTTGCGTTTTCTGTGGCTCAGGGTATTTCCATCTAATTTTATCCTGATTTACCCCAAAGAAACCAAGAATCCGTTCTGATGTGACAGGAAGAAACGGATTGACTAAAATAGCCAAGCTTTGAATCGTATGGCTAAGCACAGCAAGGTCTGTTTCAAGTTCATCTCGTTTTGCTTTGTCTTTAACCTTGTTCCAGGGAGCTTTTTTGTCTACAAAACGATTGCCGTGCTCAGCAACATTCCGAATTTCCATCCAGGCTAATCGAAATTTCCCTTTTTCAATCAGCCCTCCAATTTTCTGGAAAGACCTCTCGGTTAGACCTAAAAGTTTCCCTGAATCTTGATCAAGAGAAACAGCCAACCGAAGTCCGTTTGGAAACTCCTTTTGGCTAAAAGAGAGCACCCTGTTCACCAGGTTGCCAAATGTTGCGATTAGTTCGCCGTTAACTAATTGGGCATATTCGGTCCAAACAAAGTTAGCGTCGCTGGTTTCCGGGCCGTTTACAGTCAGGAAAAAACGTAGAGTTTCTGGGTCAAACGCCTCAAGAAAATCTGGAAGCCAAATTGCCCAAGATCGGCTTTTAGAGAATTGTTTCCCTTCAAGGGTTAAATGCTCTGAGGAAACAATACGGTCTGGCGTATGGAGATTACCTTGTGCTAAAAGAATGGCTGGCCAAATTATGGTATGGAATGGAATGTTATCCTTTCCATGAAAATAATAATGCACAGCATCATCATTTAACCAGAACTCCTTCCACTCATCGGCTTGACCTTTCTCTTTAGCCCAGAGTTTGCTGGCAGAGAGATAACCAGTTACCGCTTCAAACCAGACATAAATCCGTTTGTTTTCGTAACCAGCCAGCGGTATTGATACACCCCAATCAGTATCACGAGTGATTGCCCGATCACGAAGACCTTGCTTAAGCAAGCCCTTGGTAAGAGTTCGCGCATTGGTGCGCCACGAGTCGCTTCTTTCTTCTGTCCATTGCTGAAGTTTTTCTCCAAAGGACGACAGCTTAAAATAGAAATGTTCAGATTGACGAACTTCTAAGCGAAAATCGTCATTTCTAAGCTTTTTTTGTTGTTGTAAAATCTTCGGATTGATGCGAGGATTTTTAAGTTCAAGGGGAGCAAGAAGTGAACCACAGTTGTCACACTGATCGCCACGAGCGTCCGAATAACCACATTTAGGACATTTGCCTTCGACAAACCGATCCGGCAAAAACCGCCCTAAAAACGGGGAATACAATGCCTTTTCTGTTTTTGTATAAAGATACCCCTTCTTATACAAATCAAGAAAGAGTCCTTGGACAACCTTGGCGTGATGGTCAGTTGTTGTCCGGGTATAGATATCATAAGAGAATTTAAGACCATTAATAAGTGTGTCTTTAAATTCTTGATGATATCTATCGGCAATTTCGCTTGGCTCAACGCCCTGTCCAGCAGCTTCAACCGCAATGGGGGTTCCATAACAATCACTTCCAGAAACAAGGAGCACCTTATCATTGTTTAAGCGATGGTAACGGGCAAGAATATCGCCGCCTAAAAGCGCTGAGATGTGTCCAAGATGAAGCGACCCGCTGGCGTATGGCCAGGCAAGACCAATAAAGATTCTTTTGTTCATTGTTTTGTCTGCCAATTCTATATTATGATTTTTTAAAAATTAATCAAGGTTTTTTAAGAATGGAAAAATTTGCTTCAATAGTTCTTTTCAATATTAGAGAATAATATCTGTCTTTATCTCATTTTACTCTAAATATTTCGGTGTCATTTTATATTGCCGAATCAATACCTTTTCGGTGCTACTTTACATTGCGCAATTCAATCTTTTTATTTTTATAGAAAATTGTGTTAAAATGAAATGGCGTGTATAATTGGCCAGTTAATGAAAAAAAATTAAAAAAAGAAGACCCAAGGGTTATGAGTTCTGAAAATAGAGTAATAGTCAGATTATTGACCAAAAAACCGGTTATGGCCGGCTCTTCGGAAATTAAGAAAAATCCAAAATCAGATAGAGCTAAACTCCGCGCCGTAGAAAAACTATCAATTTGCCATTATGATTACTAAAATTTTCGGAAGTAAAAAGATAAAAATAAAAAAACTTTCAAAGGTGGATTTAAGGAATGTTAAAAAATTCCAGGATTTTACTAATTCTTTGATTAAGAAAAATGACCAGATTTTGATAAACAAAAAATTTTCTTTAAAAGAAGAAAAAAAATGGTTAAACGGAGAGGTGAAACAAATTAAAAGCCGCAAAACTGTTGATTTGGTGGCAGAATGCGACGATAAGATTGTCGGAACTACTGGCATTGATTTAAGTAAGGGACGACAAAATCATGTGGGAATTTTTGGAATTACTATTAGAAATGGTTATCGGGGAATTGGTTTGGGAAAATATTTAATGAAAGAAATAATCAAATTGGCCAAAAAAGAACTAAAACCAAAGCCAAAAATAATTAGATTGAGCGTTTTTCCCATCAATAAACCGGCAATCTCTTTTTACAAAAAATTCGGTTTTAAGAGAGTGGCCAAAATTCCAAAACAAATTCAATACAAGGGAAAACTATTAGATGAAATAATAATGCTTTTGGAACTATGAAAATTGAAGTGTTGGTTAGAGCAATTATTCAAAACAAAGGAAAAATTTTGGTTTGCAACAAAATAGGAAAGCATTATTTTTTCTTTCCCGGAGGCCATCTAGGGTTTGGCGAGAACGTAAGAAAAGCATTGAACAGGGAGTTAAAAGAAGAATTGGGTTTAAAAATTAAAAAATCTAATTTTATTGGCGTTTCAGACCATTTATTCACCGAAGACGGTGAAAAACATCACGAAATTAATCTAGTTTTTGAGGTAAAAACAGATAAATTAAAATTCAAAAGCAGGGAAAACCATCTTCAATTTTTCTTAAAAACTAAAAAGGAGTTATCAAAAGAAAAAGTTTTGCCAAAAATCTTAACTAAAGCCATCTTAAAATGGCTAAAAGATAAAAAACCATTTTGGACCAGCCAGATTTGACAAAATGTTTAGGAAAGTTAAAATATAATTAGAAAAATATGGCAGAACCACTCAAAAAAGAAGATATAAAAGAAACTTTTACCGAAGCAGTGGAACTTTTTGCTAATGCAATAAAGGAGGATTTTGATCGGATCGATAAGAGATTTGACAAAGTAGATGAAAGATTTGACCAAGTAGATGAAAAGCTAACAAATGTCACGGTTAAAGTAGCAAACTTAGAGGTAGATATAAACGAAATCAAGCCCGATATCAAAGAAACCAAAAACACTATTAACAATTTATTTAATCGGATTGATAAATTCTTGGCAATATTGGAAAAATTAGATCAAGAATTTACCATGATGAAGCAAGACATTAAAAGGATTAAAGAAGCAATTAAAGAAAAACTTGGAGTAAATCTCTTTTAGACAGTTGATGGGATTTTTCCCGCCCACTTTAAGCAAATTTTTAAAACTATAAAATGTCTGAAACAAAAAACACCCATAAAATATCCGTCTTTGATGTAGCAAAAATAAGGAATGATTTTCCGGTGCTTAACCAAAAGGTTTATGGAAAACCCCTTATTTATTTTGATAATGGAGCAACTACCCAGAAGCCCAAGGTTGTTATAGATACTATAAACAAATTACACTCAGAGCAAAACAGCAATGTTCACCGGGGGGTTCATTATCTAAGCGAACAAATGACTGAAATGTATGAATTGGCCAGGAAAAAGGTTCAAGATTATTTGAATGCCCGACATAACCATGAAATAATTTTTACCAAGGGTGTTACGGATTCCATCAACACCGTGGCCCATTCTTTCGGAGAGTTATACGTAAAAGAAAATGATGAGATTATTATTTCTGAAATGGAGCATCATAGTAATATTGTTCCCTGGCAGATAATCTGCCAGCGAAAAGGCGCTAAGTTAAAGAAATTACGGCTATTGCCCATGAAAATAACATTCCTGTTTTAATAGATGGAGCTCAGGCAATTCAACATCAAAACGTTGATGTTCAGGATTTAGATTGCGATTTTTATGTTTTTTCAGGGCATAAAATATACGGGCCTACGGGAATAGGAGTTTTATATGGAAAAGAACGCTGGTTAAATGAAATGCCTCCATACCAGGGAGGAGGAGATATGATTGACCGCGTAACATTTGAAAAGACCACCTACGCTGAATTACCGGCTAAATTTGAAGCTGGCACTCCTAATTATATTGGAGCTATTGGATTAGGTGTAGCATTAGATTATCTGACAGGCATAGGATTAGATAATATACAAGATTATGAGAAAAAACTGTTGGATTATGGGACAAATAAACTTATGAGTTTGGATGGGTTAAAATTATACGGTACCGCCGGAAACAAAACTTGTATTTTTTCTTTTTTATTGGACAACATTCCTCCCTATGATATTGGAATAATTTTAGATAAAATGAGTATCGCAGTGCGTACCGGTCACCATTGCACGCACCCTATTTGGGACCATTATAAAGTTGAAGGTAGTATTAGGGCATCTTTGACTTTTTATAACACCTTGGAGGAAATAGATTCTTTTTGCGAAGCGTTAAAGAAAATTCAAAAAATGTTCGGGTAGGGAAAATAAATAAAAAATTTCTAAGAAATGATGACCATACAAGAGATAGAGGAAGAAATTATTAATGAATTCAAAAATCTTGACGACTGGATGGATAAATATAAGCATCTGATTAGATTAGGGAAAAGCTTGTCTCCAATGGATTCTAAATATATAAAAAAAGATTATTTGGTTAAAGATTGCCAATTAACAACATGGCTTTACTCAACATTTAAAGATGGAAAGGTCTTCTATGATATTGATAGTAGTTCTGTAATAATAAAAGGGATGATTGTTTTATTAAAAAGAACTCTATCCGGTCGAAAACCAGAAGATATTATAAATGCTGATTTGTATTTTATTGACAAAATAGGACTAAAAGAAAGTTGTGCGCCTGCTCGTATAAGCGATCTTTTGAAACTAATAAACAAAATAAAGCAGGATGCTGTTCTTTA
>JAHXGN010000006.1:0-16288 GCA_019923625.1 Candidatus Nealsonbacteria bacterium | reverse complement strand
AAAACAGGGGCTACAGAGAAAAATAAAATGTAAATATGAAACGATGCTTAATCTATGATAAATCTTTGAGATTTTCTAAAGGTGCTATTGGAACTTTAGCCTTAGTTGCTTTTTTGATTCAAAATCACTGGTTGATTTTAGTAACCAGTTTTTCAATGGCTTTCGGAGTTTTTTCTATAAACTTCAATATTCTTTATCAATTTCACGTTTTGGTTTTAAGAAAGTTGCTAAAAGATAAATCGGAACCAATACAGAAAGAATCAGAAGAATTAAGGTTTGTCTCCGGTATGGGAGGAAGTCTCTTTTTTATTGGTTTTTTATTGCTCTATTTTGGAAAATTTGTTAGTTTTGCCTGGATTTTGATTTTAATAACATCTTTATTAACGTTTTTAGGTTGTTTTACTGCTGTTTGTGTAGCTGCCTCAATGTACGCTTTTTTAAAAAGATTTTTAAGCCCCGTTAGAAGCCTGTTTTTTAAGGAATAAGAATAATTTATCTCGCTAAAAGAAGACAATAGGTAAAGGTTCCTTAAACGCTTACAAAAATAATTTTGTGATACAAAATTATTTTTGCCCAAGGCTTCTAACGGGGTAAGAGATAAGAAATGGAAAAAAGTGAAAAAATTCAGAAGAAAAAAATAGGAGAGCAGGAATATCTTAACGAAAACTGCTGGTTGGTTAAAAACCTTAATTATTCCCCGGGTGAGCGTTGTCAGTACTGTGAATTAAAATTCTATAGTTGCCTGTTTTTTCAGTATGGAATAATCAGTTTGATTTTAGTTCTTTTTTTTCTGACCCTCTCTTTTTTAATTGATGGGGAGATTTCAAAATTGTTAGTTATCTCTATTTTTACTTTAGTCATTATTTACGGCTACTTTTTTAACAAGATCACGGACAATCTTATTCAAGCTNATTTTGTCCAAAGAAAAACCAATGAGGCATTAAAAGAATTAACTGAAACGCTTGAAGAGAAAGTAGATGAACAAACAAAGGAGATTAAGAAAGCATACGAGGAGCTGAAGGTCTTGGATAAAGCGAAGTCGGAGTTTATTGCGATTGCCTCTCATCAGTTGAGAACGCCTTTAACCGCTATGAAGGGTTATCTTTCAATGATTTTGGAAGGAAGTTACAATGGGGTTATTTCGGGCAAAATTAAGGAAAAGGTTGAAAATATTTATCAAAGCAATGAAAGATTAATAAATTTGGTCAATGACCTTTTAAATGTTTCCCGAATTGAAGCCGGGGCGATAAAATTGAAATTAGAAAAAACTTCCTTAGAAGAAACAATTAAAGAAGTAATTGAAGAAATAAAGATTGAAGCGGAAAAGAAAAATCTTTATTTAAGATATCAAGAGCCGGAAAAGCCCCTGCCCAACCTTCTTTTGGATAAGGAAAAAATAAAAGAAGTAATTTTGAATTTAATTGATAATGCTATAAAATATACTCAAAAGGGAGGAATAACTATTACGGCTGAAGTTCAAACCCCCAAACCTAAAAAAAGAGAGGAGATTCTTATTAAAATCAAAGACACGGGTGTTGGCTTAACCAAAGAAGAAATTGAGAAATTGTTTGAAAGTTTTTCCCGGAGCAAGGCCGGAACAACATTTCATATTGAAGGCGCGGGTTTGGGTCTTTATGTTGCCAGAAAATTCGTTGAAATGCACCAAGGGAAAGTTTGGGTCGAAAGCCAGGGAAAAGACAAGGGAAGCGCTTTTTACATAGAATTACCAATAAAATAAAACTTTTTAAATAATAATTTTCATAACAAAAATATGCCAAAAATTCTCATTATAGAAGATGAAAAGCCGGACTTAATTTTACTTGATATTTTACTGCCCAAAGAAAATGGAATTTTCTTTTTAAAAAAATGGAGGGAAAAGGAAGAATTTTCTTTGACTCCAATTATTGCTTTTTCAAATTACGATGACCAGGAAACGAAAAAAGAGGCGTTTCAATTTGGCGTCAAGACCTATTTAATTAAAACCAGTTTAACGCCGAAAGAATTGGTTGAAATAATAAAAAATTACCTAAAATGAAATAAGCTCGGCAACGAAGTTTCAGGGTACCGATAGTTCAAATTTCCAGCGAAATTTGACTATCTAAATTCTCGGGCTGTTGTCCCGACTTTGTCGGGAACCATGCCAACAGACCTGCGAAATTTACTCTGAAACTTATTGCCTCACTTTCAATGAAGCGGATTTTAAACAAAGAAACAATTAATTTTATCGGAGAAAGGGTGAAATTGGCCGGTTGGGTTCAGACAATCAGGTCTCACGGCAAAATTGTTTTTCTTGATTTAAGGGATAAAAGCGGAATTTTACAGATAGTCATAACCCCGGAAAATAAATCCTTATCCAAAATAGGCAAGCAACTGAAACCAGAATGGGTAATCTCGGTTATTGGCGAAATCAAAAAAAGGCCAAAAAAGATGATTAATCTTGAAACTGAAACCGGAAAAGTGGAATTGGAACCCTATCAAATAGAAATTCTTTCTCGGGCAAAAACCCTGCCTTTTCCAATTGACAGTCCTGGCTATGAAATAGGCGAGGAAACGAGATTAAGGTATCGCTATTTGGATTTAAGAAGAGAAAGAATGAGAAAAAACTTGGAAATTCGCCAGAAAGTAATTCATTTTATGAGAGAATTTTTAATCAAAGAAGGTTTTATTGAAGTAGAAACGCCAATCTTAACCAAATCAACGCCTGAAGGAGCCAGAGATTTTTTAGTTCCGGCAAGATTGCAGCCTGGCAAATTTTACGCCCTGCCCCAGAGCCCCCAGCAGTATAAACAACTTTTAATGCTGGCTGGCCTGGAAAAATATTTTCAAGTCGCCAGATGTTTCAGAGATGAAGATCCCAGAGCCGATCGCCAGGCCGAGCATACTCAATTAGATATAGAAATGTCCTTTATTAAACAAGAAGATATTTTAGATTTAATAGAAAGACTTTACACCAATCTGGTTAAAAAAATATTCCCGGAAAAAAAAATCACTAAAATTCCCTTTCCCAGAATTACTTATAAAGAGGCAATGGAAAAATATAAAATTGAAAAACCCGATTTGCGAAAAAATAAATCAAATCCTGATGAATTGGCTTTTTGCTTTATTACTGACTTTCCAATGTTCGAGTGGCACAAGGAGGAAAAGAGATGGGGGGCAATGCACCACCCTTTTACCCTCCCAAATTTTGGAAAACAAAACTTGGGAGGGCAAGCCAAAACCCTAAACGAAAGTATTAAGAAGATGAAGAAAAATCCTGAAAAAACTTTGGGCTGTCAATACGATTTTGTTTTAAATGGTTATGAAATTGGGGGAGGAAGTTTAAGGACGACCAATCTGGATATTTTGCTGGCTGTTTTTGAAGTTTTGGGACACAAAGAAAAAGAAGTCAAAAAACAATTTCATCACTATTTTGAAGCCTTTTCTTATGGCGTTCCGCCCCATGGCGGAATTGCTCCGGGAATTGACAGATTTTTAGCCGTGATTTTGAATGAGCCAAATATTAGAGAAGTAATGGCTTTCCCCAAAACCGGGGATAATCGTGATTTGATGATGAATTTGCCGGCCGAAGTTGCCCCGGAACAATTCCAGGAACTCCGTCTTAAAATCATAAAAAAGAAATAGAATGAGATTGAAATTTTTTTTAATTTTTTTTCTTTCTATTTTTGGTTTTGCCTTTTTCACCTGGGGAGCATTTTGGCTGGAAAAAGAGGTGGAAAATTTTTTCTATTGGCGGGAAATTTCCAAAGACCCCCAGCTTTTAATCGGCCAAATTTTCCCCGAATTAAAGGTTGAATCTTTAAAACCGTTTCGCAATTGGGAAATTGAAAATTTGGAAATTGGAGCAAAATCAGCTATTTCCGTTTTAGTTGATTCCAGAGGTAAGAAAAAAATTCTTTATCAAAAAAATATCGGGGAAGAATTAGCCATTGCCAGTTTAACTAAGATGATGTCAACCTTGATAGTTTTGGAAAATTACGACCTTTCTCAGAAAATCGAAATTAGTGAAAAAGCCAGCCGTCAACCAGGAGACCGCAATCCTTTACCGATTGGCAGAATTTTTTCCGTGAAATATTTGCTTTATCCCTTATTAATAGAATCGAGTAACGTAGCTGCTTTTGCTCTTTCTAATGATTATCAAGGAATGTCAGAAAAAAAATTTACGGAATTGATGAATCTGAAAGCTAAAGAATTAAACCTTCAAAAGACCCATTTTGTAAATGCCAGCGGTTTGGAGCCAACAAGCACTGATTTCAATTTTTCAACTGCCATAGATATGGTAAATTTAATCAAAGAATTATTAAAACACCCCTTGATTTGGCAAATTTCTTCTTTAAAACAGTATTCTCTTTATGGGCCTGAGTTAACCAATACCAATGAACTTTTGTTTGATCAATCCATTGACTGGCGGACTAAAATAATTGGCGGTAAAACTGGTTTTACCGAAAGAGCCGGCGGTTGCCTTCTTTTGGTTTTAAAAGCACCGGAAGACAACGGTTATTTAATAAATGTTATTTTGGGTTCTGAAAACAGATTTGGAGAAATGAAAAGAATTATCAATTGGATAAATCAGGCCTATATTTGGTGAGATGACGATTTTTACTTTTAATATAATCAGAATTTTAATTTTATCTGCCATTTCGATTGGCTTGGCTTTAATTTTAGCTTCATTCTTAATTAAATTTTTATATAAAATTAAATTTTGGAAAAAAGAAGCCAGAAGAAAAACTATTACCGGTGAAGAGGCAAAGGTTTTTTATTCTCTGCATAAAGATAGGGAAGTAACCGTTCCTCGGGGCGGGGGGTTAATAATTTGGTTCTCAGTTCTGATTGTTGTTTTTTTATTTTTTTTCTTATCTTATATTCAAGACCCCTGGTGGTTGGAAAAAATTAATTTTTTATCAAGAAAAGAAACATGGCTTCCGCTTTTTGCTTTGGTAGTCGGTTCTTTGATTGGTCTGGCAGATGATATTTTCACCGTCTACGGAAAAGGGAAATACGTCGGGGGAGGAATAACTTTTTCAAGAAGATTGATACTTATTGTTTTAATCGGCCTGATTGGCGGCTGGTGGTTTTATGATAAACTTGGCTGGAATACAATTTACATTCCCTTAATTTACAATTTTCCCGAAGGAATAAATCTGGCAATCGGATTTTGGTATATTCCCTTGTTTGTTTTTGTAATGATAGCTTCTTGGGCCGGAGGGGTAATTGATGGTTTAGACGGGTTAGCCGGCGGAGTTTTCGCTTCAATTTTTGGCGCTTTCACCATTATTGCCATTTCTCAAGGTAAGATGGATTTGGCTGTTTTTTGCGCTGTAATTTCAGGCGCTCTTTTTGCTTTTTTGTGGTTTAATATTCCGCCGGCCCGCTTTTATATGGGAGAGACCGGAACTTTGGGTCTAACCTCAACCATGGCGGTGGTCGCTTTTTTAACCGATTCGGTAGTTGTTTTGCCAATAATTGCTGGTATTATGGTAATTGAGGTGGGCTCAATAATTCTTCAGTTATTGTCTAAAAAATTCCGAAAAAAGAAAATTTGGCTTTCCACTCCGATTCATCACCATTTTGAAGCCAAAGGCTGGGCTCCGCATCAAATAGTGATGAGGTTTTGGATAATCAGTATTGTCTTTGCTATTTTAGGGGTGGCCATCCGCCTGTTGGGCTAAATTCAAAAATTAAAATGCCCCAAAGGAAGACAAGCTTCCTACGGGGCAAGCAAAATGCAAAAATACAATTCAAAATTCAAAAATTTAAGAAAGAGTTATCCAAAATTTATTTATGAAAAATATTTTTGGAAAATCTCTAAAAACAATTTAGAAGTCTTTTTTGATTTCAGAATTGAACCGGATGTTCAATTTCAGCCAAAAGTTGTTATTGAAAATATTAATAAAGAACAACTGGAAAAAATAGGGGATAGAACCTTAAATAATTTGGTCTTTCATCTTGGTTTAATCGAAATGGTCAGTTATTGGAAAGCAACCTGTTCGCCAATAATTGAAGTTCGGGCCGGCTGCTTAAATAAAGAGCAAATTAAATGGTGGAAAGATTTGATAATTCGGGGTATGGGCCAATTTTTTTACGAAAACAAAATCAATTTTCAAAAACCAAACTTCCTCAAAATCAAATCCGCTAATGTAACGAAGCAAGGCCTCGTTACATTTACCAAAAGGTTACAAAATCGGTATTTGGTGCCGGTGGGAGGAGGAAAGGACTCAATAGTAACAATAGAATTGCTTAAAAAAACTGAAAAAGATAGCCGATGTTTTTCTTTAAATCCAACAGAAGCTGCTTTAAAAATAATGAAAATCGGCGGTTGCCAGAAACCGATTGTTGTCATGCGAAAAATTGACGAAAAATTATTAGAGTTAAATCAACAAGGATTTTTAAACGGCCACACTCCTTTTTCAGCTTATTTGGCTTTTTTAAGCATTTTGGCAGCCGTAATTTTTGATTACAAACACATTGCTTTTTCCAACGAAAGAAGTTCAAACGAAGGCAATCTAAAGTATCTCGGCCGAATAATCAACCATCAATGGTCAAAAAGTTTTGAATTTGAAAAAAAATTCAGAGAATACTCAAAAAAATATCTGACCAAAGATGTAGAGTATTTCAGTTTTTTGCGGCCCCTTTACGAAATTCAGATAGCAAAATTATTCTCAAAATATCCTAAATATTTTAATGTTTTTTTAAGCTGCAACCAGGCCTATAAAACTGCTTCCGGAACTAAAAAACCCCTTAAAACATGGTGCGGCAAATGCTCAAAATGCTTGTTTGTTTTTACAATTTTATATCCATTTTTAAAAGAAAGGGATTTGCTGAAAATTTTTAGAAAAAATTTATTCAACGAGAAAAAACTTTTGCCGATAATGCGGCAACTGATAGGTAAGGAGGGGTTTAAACCCTTTGAATGCGTCGGCACCAAAAAAGAGAGTTTGGTCGCCCTCTATCTTTCCTATAAAAAATGGAAAAGCGCCAATTGTCAAGGCAGGGAATTACCTTTTCTATTAAAATACTTTAAAGATGAAATATTAAAATGAAATTAGCGGAATTAAAAAACAAACGAATTTTGATTTTGGGATTTGCCAGAGAAGGAGTGGATAATTTTAGATTTTTAAGGAAGGTTTTTCCCGATAAAACTTTAGGGGTAGGGGATAGACTAAAAATTTCAAATTTCAAATTTCAAATTTCAAATTTAATAAAAAAAGATAAAAAACTCAAGCTGCATTTGGGGAGAAATTATCTCAAATCCCTCAAAAATTATGATTTAATAATTAAGTCGCCCGGAATTCCGCCAAAAACAATAAAACCTTTTTTAAAAAAGGGGCAAATTGTAACTTCCCAAACAGAAATTTTTTTTGAAAATTGCCCGGGAAAAATCATCGGCGTGGCCGGCACCAAAGGAAAAAGCACGACCGCTTCTCTTATCTATAAAATACTTAAACAAGGAGGTTATAAAGCCCATTTGGTTGGCAATATCGGCAAACCGGTCTTGTCGCTTTTGTCTTCGGCTACCCGAGCGTTAGCGAAGGGTGGAGATGAATCTTTAGATTCATCTGCTAGCCAAAAAGACATTTATGTTTATGAAATTTCCAGCCATCAGTTAATGAATTTGAAAAAGGGGCCGGCCGTGGCAATTTTGTTGAATATCTATCCCGACCATCTTGATTATTACAAGAATTTTAAAGAATATGCCAAATCGGAACAAAAAATCGCTCATTATCTGACAAAAGATGATTATTTAATTTTTAATCCTGCTGATAAGCTGGTTTTAGAGGCGGCTAAAGTTTCCAAAGCCAAAAAAATTCCTATTAATCCAAAAATTGTTGAAAAATTTATTAAAATCAAAGATATTCCCCTGGAAGGCAAATTTTATTTTTTAAATATAGCCGCCGCTATTGAGGTCGGAAAAATTTTTGAAATCCCGGCAGAAAAAATAAAAAAAGCGATTAAAGAATTTAAATCTCCTCCTCATCGTCTGGAATTGGTAGGGGAGTATCAAGGAATTAAATTTTACAATGCTTCTTTGGCCGTAATACCGGAAACGACAATCGCCATAATGGAGGGCTTGGGAGAAAAAGTCCAAACAATTTTTCTTGGCGGTTTTGATAGAGACCTTAATTATCAAGAATTGGCTCAAAAAATTTTAAAAAGCAAAATTAAAACAATAATTTTATTTCCAACCTCAGGAGAAAAAATCTGGCGGGAAATTGAAAAAAAAGCCCAAAAAAACAAGAATAGAAATTTGCCTCGCCATTTTTTTGTTGATAGGGCGAAGAGTACTTCGTCCTCTTCTTCCCCTAGGGCGAAGAGTACTTCGTCCTCTTCTTCCCCTAGGGCGAAGAGTACTTCGTCCTCTTCTTCCCCTTCGCCTCGCTACGGCGCGGCTCAGTATATGAAAGAAGGGGTAAGAATAGCTTACCAATTTACCGAAAAAGGGAAAATTTGTCTTTTGGCTCCGGCTTCAGCCAGCTTTGGACTTTTTAAAGACTATCGGGAAAGGGGAAATTTATTTAAGAAATATGTTAAAAAATCGCCCTAATTATATTTTAATTGCGACTGTTTTTCTTTTGTTGTTGTTGGGAATTTTAATTTTAGCCAGCGCTTCGGCTCCTCTTTCTCAAATGAGATTTGGAAATACTTTTCATTTTTTAAATCGTCAGGTTTTTAATTTAGGTCCGGGCCTGATTTTGGCATTTTTAGCTTTTATAATTCCTCTTAGTTTTTGGAAAAAGTTTATTTTCCCCCTTCTTTTAATAAATTTGGTTTTTTTGGCAATGGTTTTTATTCCCGGAATTGGAATAGAAATAGGGGGAGCGAAAAGATGGATAGATTTGGGCATAATAACCTTCCAACCAGCTGAATTTTTAAAATTAACTTTTATTGTTTATTTAGCCGCTTGGCTAGCCAATCGAACGGAAAAAGTTAAGTCAAATTTACGTTTCGGTCAAAATCTTATTGTTTTTTTGATAATCATCGGCACAATAGCTTTGTTTTTTTTCTTTCAGCCCAATATTGGTACTTTTGGAATAATCGCTTTAACCGCCTTTTTTATGTATTTTGCGGCTGCTACCCCTGTTTGGCATAGCATTTTTATGATTTTTTTGGGTTTAAGCGCTTTTTTTATTTTAATTAAGGTTGCCCCTTATCGCCTTGAACGTCTTTTAGTTTTTCTTAACCCGGGAACAGATCCCCTGGGTATGGGTTATCATATAAAACAGTCATTAATTGCCATTGGTTCGGGAGGAATTGCCGGTCTGGGCTTGGGAATGTCGGTTCAAAAATTTGGTTTTTTACCGGCTTCCTTAACCGATTCAATTTTTGCTGTTTTTGCCGAGGAAACCGGATTTATCGGCGTCTTTATTTTAATTGCCCTTTTTTTAATATTTTTTTGGCAGGGCTGGAAAATTGCCAAAAATTCTCGGGATAAATTCTGCCAACTAACCGCTTTAGGAATAAGCTCCTGGATTATCATTCAGGCCTTTGTTAACATTTGTTCAATGGTCGGTCTTTTACCCTTGACCGGGATTCCGCTACCCTTCATTAGTTACGGAGGGTCTCATTTAATTGCCGAACTAATCGGGGTAGGAATATTGTTAAATATATCAAAACAATGAAAATTTTATTTACCGGCGGCGGTACAGCCGGCCATATTTTACCAATAATCGCCATAGTCAGGGAAATAAAAAAAGTCCAAGAATCAAGAGGAAAAACCCTCGGCAAAAAAGAAATTCGCTTTTTTTATCTTGGTCCAAAAGATGAATTTGGCAAAACCTTACTTTTTCAGGAAGGAATAAAAGTAAAAGAAATTTTGGCTGGCAAAATTAGACGGTATTTTAGCTTATCGGGTTTTTTTAAAAATATTATTGATATCTTATTTAAAATTCCGATTGGTTTTTTTCAATCCTTTTTTTATATTTTCTTTTTGGCTCCCGACCTTATTTTCAGCAAAGGGGGTTATGGTTCTTATCCGGTGGTTTTGGCTGGCCGAGTTTTAAGCGTGCCAATTTTTCTTCACGAATCAGATTCAATTCCCGGTCTTTCCAATAGGTCTTTAAGTAAATTTGCTTTAGAGATTTTTGTTTCTTTTCCGGTTGAAGAGATGAAATATTTCCCTCGGCAAAAAATGATTTCGGTCGGCAATCCCATCCGGCAAGAAATCCTGGAAGGTAAAAAAGAAGAAGCCCAAAAATTATTCAATTTAACCATGGAAAAACCAATTATTCTGATTCTGGGCGGTTCTCAAGGCGCTCAGAGAATTAACGACAGGATTTTGGAAGTTTTACCCGAGCTTTTGGAAAATTTTGAAATTTTACATCAAGTCGGAAAGAGAAATTATGACCAGATAAAATCTGAAGTTAAATTAATTTTGGGAGAAGGATTAAAAAAATATTACCACTTCTTTCCTTTTTTGAATGAAGAGCAATTAAAGTCAGCTTTTGCCGCTTGCGATATTATTGTCAGTCGGGCAGGGTCGGGCGTCATTTTTGAGATTGCCGCCCTTGGAAAACCGGCATTTTTAATTCCTTTGGCTGAATCTTCTCAAGGACACCAGATTAAAAACGCTTATCTTTACGCTCAAACTGGCGCTTGTTCAGTTCTGGAAGAAGCTAATTTTACTCCCCGTTTTTTCTTAGAAAAACTGAAATATCTAATTTCTCAACAACCCCTTGAATTAGAAAAAATGAAAAAAGCAGCCAAAGAATTTGCCAAACCAAAAGCGGGCAGAATGATTGCTGAATATATTATTGAATATTTAACCCCGTTAGAAATTTAAAAAACCAACTTCTTTAAAACAAAGGTAGGCGTGTAAAATTTCTAACGGGGCAAAAACATGGAAGAAAAATTTAAATTTATGAAACCGGGCGAGGTTAGAACCAGATTTGCCCCTGCTCCGACCGGCTTTTTGCATATCGGAAGCGGCAGGACATCTCTTTTTAATTATCTTTTTGCCAAAAAACATCAGGGAGTTTTTGTTTTAAGGATTGAAGATACCGATATTGAGCGGTCCAAGAAAGAATTTGAAGAAGATATCATTAACAATTTAAAATGGCTTGGAATTGAATGGGATGAGGGCCCGGACATTGGCGGAGATTACGGACCATACCGACAAAGTGAAAGATTAAACATCTATGCTAAATATTTGGAAAAACTTCTTGAAGAGGGTAAGGCCTATTATTGTTTTTGCCCTGAACAAGAATTGGAAGCTCAAAAACAATATAGATTATCAATTGGAGAAGCGCCTCGTTACTCGGGAAAATGCTCTCAACTCTCACAAAAAGAAATTAAAAAACACTTAAAACAGGGCAAGTCCTCGGTTATCAGATTCAGGGTTTTGCCAAAAAAAATAAAGTTTATTGATTTAATCAGGGGCGATATTGAGTTTGACAGTAGTTTTTTTGGCGATATCGTCATTTCTAAAAACCTATTGACTCCTTTATATAATTTTGCCTGCGTAGTTGATGATTTTGAAATGAAAATTTCTCACATTCTACGGGGAGAAGAACATATTTCTAATACTCCCAAGCAAATTTTAATTCAAGAAGCCCTGGACTTTCCTCAAATTAAATATGCTCATTTTCCTTTAATTTTAGCTCCTGATAGAAGTAAATTGAGTAAAAGATACGGCGCGGTATCTATTGCCGATTATAAAAAAACCGGTTATTTACCTGAAGCTCTGATTAATTTTATGGTTTTTTTGGGCTGGAATCCGGGCGATGAAAGAGAAATTTTTTCCCTAAAGCTCTTAACAAAAGAATTTTTTTTAGAGGGAGTCCAAAAAGGAGGAGCGGTTTTTAATATTCAAAAATTAGATTTTTTAAACGGTTTTTATATTCGTCAACGCTCGGTTGAAAAATTAACCGAACTCTGTCTTCCTTATTTAATTAAGTCGGGCTTAATTGAGCAAATAGAAAATAATCCCGGAAATCCGGAAGATTTAAAGATTTTCAAAGAAGAAAAACCAAAATATAAAATAAAAAAAACCGGTCAAGAAATCTCTCAAGAAAAATTGGAAAAAATTATTTCTCTTTATCAAAAAAGATTAAAAAAATTATCCGAAATTATTGACTTGACAGATTTTTTCTTTAATGATAAATTAGAAGTCGATGAATCTAAAGATTCATCTCCACCCTTCGCTAACGCTCGGGTATATGATAAAAATTTATTAAGGTGGCGAGAAATGGCCGATAATGAGATTAAAACTGCCCTTGACAAATTAGAAAAAATATTATCTAAAATAGAAACTGACGATTGGAGCAAAGAAAATTTAGAAAAAACATTGATGCCAGAAGCAGATAAATTTTCAAAAGAAATAGCGAAAAAAGCAGGCTTGCCCGCCGAAGCTTTAGCGAAGGCGGGGGATAGGGGATATCTTTTGTGGCCCCTGAGAGTAGCCCTGACCGGAAAAGAGGCCTCGGCCGGACCCTTTGAGATAGCCGAGATATTAGGAAAAGAAAAAACATTGAAAAGAATTATCAAAGCAAAAGAGAAATTATGAAACCCCGTTAGAAATTACCAAATTAACGGGGCTTACAATATAAATTATTATGATACTCAAGACAAATCAAATTTCTAACGGGGTGAAACACGGCTTAATAATATTAATAATGGTTGGGCTCTGGTTGCCAATTTTAACTTTTGCTCAGACTCAGCCGCTCTCGCCGCCGGAAACCTTAGAAGAAGCAAAAGAGATAGGGGAGAGAGCTCTTGAAACGATTCCAAAAGAGTTACCGGGGATTTTGGAGAGAATCTGGAAAGAGGAAGTATTGCCTATCTGGCAAAAAATGTATGACTGGTTTATGGCTAACATTTGGCCAAAAATTAAGGGCTGGTTCAAAGAAGAAGTTGAACCCCGGGCTAAAGAAGAAATAGAAAAAAGAAAAGAAATCATTGAAGAAGGGCTGGAAAGAGAAAAAGGGGAATTAAAAAAAGAAATCAAAGAAGAGATTATCCCATCTCTCTGGGAAAGGTTTAAGGGGTTGATTAAGTAATTTGAAGTAGCATATTACGATTATTAGGGTAAAGTCTGAAAAACGGACCTATTTGTTCGTAATTTAGCTTAAAGCATCAGAAGCTCAGCAATCAAGTTTCAAGTCACCGGCTGTTAAAATCCCAGCGAGATTTTACAGCCTGCGTTCTCGGCTTGTTGTCCCTCACTTTGTTCGGGAACCATGCCAACAAGCCTGCGAAAGCTGCCTTGAAACTTATTGCCTCACTTCTGAAATCGGTCCGGGAAATCGAACTTTACCCTAATATATATATGATTAAAAACAGTTGCCTATTTTGTAAAATTGTAAAAGGAGAAATTGATTGCGCTAAAATTTGGGAAGATAATGAGTTTCTGGCAATTTTAGATATAATGCCAAACACAAAAGGAATGACATTGGTTTTAACAAAGAAACATTATGATTCTTATGCTTTTGAAATGCCAAATAATGTTTATCAAAAATTTATGTTGGCATCAAAAAAGGTTGCCAAAATTCTTGAAAAGAGTTTTAGAATAAAACGGGTGGCAATGGTAATGGAGGGCATGGGAATTAACCATGCCCATATTAAACTTTACCCATTACATGGAGTAGCCGAAAAATTCAAAGAAATGTCGGCAAAAAAGACAATATTTTTTGATAAATATGAGGGATATATTTCAACTCAGTTGGGTCCAAAAGCAAAACTTTCCGAGCTGAAAAAATTGGCAGAACGAATTAAAAATAAAAGATAAAATCATATTCAATGTTTAACTTTTTCAGAAAAAAGAAAAAAGAACCAGAAAACCTGAACCAGATTTTAACTCGCTTTAATCAATTAGAAACAAATTTCGAAAAAATTTCCCAAGAATTGGAAAAATTAAAGAAAGAAAACTTATTTGATATCAAAAAAGTAGGAATGGTCAGATTTAATCCTTTTCAAGAAATAGGGGGAAATCAAAGCTTTTCTTTAGTTTTTTTAGACGGAAATGATAATGGGGTGGTTATTACCAGTTTATACACCAGAGAAGGAAACAGGGTCTACGGAAAACCAATCAAAAATGGAAAATCAGAATATTCTTTATCAAAAGAAGAAGAAAAGGCAATAGAAAAAGCCAAAGAAACTAAAAGTGTTCAATAAATTTTTAATTTATTTCAATTTTTTATGCTTCAAGGAAAAAAGCCAAATTCAACTAATTTCAACAACAACAAAGAACAGATAACCAAACCACCGGTCGTGGTCGTTTTAGGCCATATTGATCATGGAAAAACCAGCTTATTATTAGCAATTCGCAATCTTCAATTTACCGGGGAAAAACCGGGAGGCATAATTACTCAACACATTGGCGCTTATCAAATTAAAAAAAACGAAAAAAAAATTACTTTTATTGATACCCCGGGCCATGAGGCCTTTTCCGCTTTAAGGGCTCGGGGAGCAAAAATAGCCGACATTGCTGTTTTGGTCGTAGATAGTTGTGAAGGACCGAAAGAACAAACCAAAGAGGCAATTTCCCAAGCTAAATTAGCTGGCATTCCCATTATTGTTGCTTTAAATAAAATTGATAAACCCCAAACCAATCCGGAAAAAACCAAAAGGGAATTAGCCCAATTAGATATTTTGGTTGAGGGTTTGGGGGGAAAAATACCTTCAATTATGGTTTCAGCCAAAACCGGCCAAGGGATACAAGACCTTTTGGAATTAATATTATTGGTGGCTGAAATGGAAGAACTAAAAGCCCCCATTTCAAAACCAGCCAAAGGTATTATTATTGAATCTTATTTAGATAACAAAAGAGGACCGGTTGCCACTTTAATTTTAAATCAAGGAATTTTAAAAAGAGAAGATGTTGTCGGGACAAGTTCTTGCTTTGGCAAAATAAAAATCTTGGAAGATTTTAAAGGAAAGATTATTTTAGAGGTTTTACCTGGCGATCCGGCTGTGGTTGTTGGTTTTCAAGAGGTTGCCAAAGCCGGAGAAAATTTTCAGACCTTTGAAAACATTGAAACCGCCCAAAATTACTTAGAGAAAAAAGAACAAAAAGTTTCCGAGGTCTTAGAAATTTTACCCGAGCAAAAAGTTTGGAATTTAATTTTAAAAGCAGATGTTTTGGGTTCTTTGGAGGCAATTGAAAATATTTTGAAAGAATTTCCCAAAAAAGAAATTGTCTTAAGGATTTTAAAATCTGAAGTTGGTCAGATAAATGAAAATGATATTAAATTAGCCAAAAGTGCCAAAGCCAGAATTTTGGGCTTTAGAGTGAAAGCCAACCCTATTATTAAAAATTTAGCCGAAAGGGAGAAAATAAAAATAATAACTTTTGAGGTGATTTACGAACTGGTTGAGGGAGTTAGAAATTTAATAGAAAAAATGACAAAGCCGACAATAATCAGGACCGATTTGGGAAAAATGAAAGCCCTGATTATTTTTTTAACCGAAAAGAACCGCCAAATTATTGGCGGAAAGGTTATAGAGGGCAAAATAAAAAAAGGGACACTGCTTGAGATTTTTAGAAATGAAGAAAAAATAGGACAAGGTAAAATGGTCAATCTTCAGAAAAATAAAAAAGATGCCGAGATTGTCCCCAAGGGAGAAGAAGCGGGAATATTATTTGAAGGAGAAACAAAGGTTCAGGAAAATGATATTTTGTTAAGTTATGAATTTACGTCTTCAAAAGATTAATCAACTTTTAAGGAAAGAAATATCCCAAATTATTTTGCGAGAAATGGAATTTCCTCCGGGAGTTTTGGCAACCGTTACCCGAGCTGAGGCCTCGGTTGATTTTTATCGGGCGAAAATATATATAAGCGTTATTCCCGAAGAACAATCACATAAAATTTTCCGAATTTTAAATAGAGAAATTTATCATCTTCAGCAAATTCTTAATAAACGTCTAAAAATAAAAATAATTCCAAGGATAGAATTTATCAAAGAAGAAAAAACTTTTCAAGCCGGTCAAATTGAGGAAATTCTCGGAAAATTGAAAAAAGAAGAAAAATAAGATAGAATACTGTATTTAAACAGATAAAACTTTTGGCCGCGTAGCCAAGTAGCCTAAGGCGGGGGACTGCAAATCCTCTAACGCGAGTGCAAATCTCGCCGCGGCCTTAAAAATTGAGCCTTATTGCCCGGGTGGTGGAATGGTATACACGCAAGACTTAAAATCTTGTGAGAGCAATCTCTTGTGGGTTCGAGTCCCACCTCGGGCACCACCGAGAAAAAGTCAACGATTTGTGGGTCGCCTCGCTTCGCTCGACGACCAAATCATAAGGAATTTTGGGCGAAAATTTGAATTGGCGGTTTTCTGTTTTGGGAAAAGAAAATTTTT
>JAHXGN010000005.1 GCA_019923625.1 Candidatus Nealsonbacteria bacterium | reverse complement strand
ACAGCGCCGGCGCAGCAGCTGTTGTCAAAGCAGGCGCTAAAATAACAGCACATACGATAAGAAACATTGCAATTAAAATTTTGGCAAGAATTTTCATAAACTAAAAATCTTTTCTAAGGACAGAAATGATTTGGTCGCGTTCTAAATAAGAGACCTAAACAGAAGCCATCTTATCCGACGCATATTTCTGGCACGCCTTAGATAGATATCGTATATCGCCCCCCAAAGTTTGTTGAGTATTTTTCTTGTAGCTGTCGCTTTTTTCGGTCCGTTATTATACTATCTTCTTGGGCTCATCGCTTATTTACTTTATTCTCTAATCTTCCGTGGTTTTTCCATCAAAATGCTCGTCATCGGCTTCGGCTTCGGTTTTCGTTTTATGCACCACACCATCTCTATGTTCCGGCGGTGAATAAATGGTATAAATTTTCATCGATTCGTCTTTTGATGTGTTGATGATATTGTGTCTTAGGCCGGCCGGAATGACCACGGCAAAATCATCTTTTAACCGATGTTCAAGGCCGTCAAGCACTGCCAATCCCTCACCTTCCTCAACTCTGATAAATTGGTCAAGTTCTTCATGCGCTTCTTCACCGATTTCTTCTTTGGGACCCAAACTCATAACCACCAGCTGGCTGTAAGGGCCGGTATAGAGAACCTGCCGAAAATTATTATTTTTTTTAGTTGCTTGTTCTATATTAACAATATAACCCTTCATGAAATTTTAACTAATTTTAACTCTTTTTCGACTTTAATGTCTTATAATGGGGTGAGCCAATTTATTCTCCTTTTTGAAGTTTCTTTAACATTCCTAACATTTCAATCGGAAATAAAATAGTCGCATTTTTCTCTTTGGCAACTTCGGTCAATGTCTCCAAATACCTTAGAGTAATCGGGGCTGCTTTTAAAATATCTCCGGCTTCTTTCAGTTTTTGAGCTGCTAGATATTCTCCTTCGGCCAAGATGATTTTGGCTCTTTTCATTCTTTCGGCCTCAGCTTGCTTGGCAATGGCTCTTTGCATATTTTCCGGGATTTCCACGTGCTTTACCTCAACGGCCGTTACTTTTATACCCCAGGGGTCAGTCGCTTTATCAATAATTTCGTGAAGTTTTTGGTTAATTTTTTCTCTTTCAGCCAATAATTCATCCAGGGTTGAAGAGCCAACCACTCCCCTTAAAGAAGTTTGGGAATTCTGGGAGGTGGCAAGGATATAATTTTCAACTTCAATAATTGCTTTCCCTGGATCAGAAACTTTAAAGTACAATACCGCGTCAACTGTTACCGGAATATTGTCTTTGGTAATTACCACCTGGGCCGGAACATCCAAAGTAATCACCCGCAAATCTATTTTGGTCATATTTTCAATAATCGGAATAAGTAAAAACAATCCCGGTCCCCTGATTCCGGCAAATCTTCCTAATTTGAAAATCACCCCTCTTTCATACTCCCTGGTAATTTTTATTGTTTGGGGAAGAATAATTAAAGCAACAAGAATTAATCCAAACCAGCTAAAAAATAAATCAATTAACATAAACGCGATACTAATATACGAATTCATACTAATGATACGAATATTAACATTAGTATAATTCGTATTTATTAGTATATTGGTATCAATTTAGTTCGACCTTTTAATGCATTCCTTAATTATACAAAATTTTTCAAATAAAAAAAGGTTAAATCAAAAACTCCCCTAGAAGGGAGTTTTTGATGTTTTCTACCAGTTTCTTTTTCTATCGCCGAAACCGCCACGGCCACCGCGACTGAATCCGCCAGGGCTGGGTCTGGATTCTTGGGGTCGCGCCTCGTTGACAATAATAGTTCTACCGTCCAATTCTTTACCGTTCAACGTTTCAACCGCTTTTCGCGCCTCATCTTCGTTAGACATTTCCACAAAACCAAATCCTTTTGAACGTCCGCTCATTTTATCAATAATAATTGTTGCCGATTCTACGGCTCCTGCTTGGGCGAAAAATTCTTTAAGGGTTTTTTCAGTGGTGTCATAAGACAAACCCCCAACATATAATTTTTTAGTCATAAATTTTTGTTTTATTAACAAATAAATATAAGCCGACCTAATTTTCTTAATCTTCTTCGACTTACATTTATTTGTGAAAGAGAAGAAAACAAGAAAAGCTTACATAATCAATAATACTTATTTCAATAAAAAAGTCAAGTTTTTTTAGACAGCAAGCAGCGCCTGAGACTGCTTTATTACCTGAAAAAAATCTATTTTCTTTGACTACCCGAGCGTCACAGCGAAGGGGCGGAGATGAAGATTTATCTTCATCGACTACCCGAGCCGCAGCGAAGGGGCAGAGAAGAGGATTTATCCTCTTCGACTAGCCATTTTTCAGTATATAACTAAATAAAGAAAACAAACGATATTATTATTATCAGAGCCACAATTCCAAATATTAATTTTTTGTTTTTAAATATTAATTCTTTGTTCATGTTTTTTTACCTTATTAATTAGGTTATTTCGACCTTGTGTCTTTATTTTAACAAATATTTCCCCAAAATTCAAATCCATTAAAAGGGCAAGTGAAAGGAATTGAACTCTCATCTCCTCGCCCTTAATTAAATAGCGGGTTATTGGAAAAAGTTAGAACTTTTTACCAGCAAAATCCGGACGCTGAAATTTGATTTGATTTGCCCTCGCTCCGCTCGGGCGAGCGTTTCCGCAATCGCTTCCGTTTCGCTTCGGCGGAAACGCTGACGCAGGCGGGCAAAAAAGACGAAAGTTTGATACTGGAGCGAGTGAAGGGAATTGAACCCTCGTCTCAACCTTGGGAAGGTTGCATATTGCCACTATACTACACTCGCCTAAATGGAACTCAAAATCCTATCTTTTGCCAAAAATTCTGCCAAAAATTCTGCCAAAAATTTTTCTTCTCCTTTTCTTCATCTTCTTTTCGAAATTCTTCTCTTTTAATTACCACCAATTCTTCTCCTGGTTTTTGTAAATTAAATTGCTCTCTGGCTATTTTTTCCAAATGGTCTTTTGTTCCGATTTGGGAAATTCCAATTTTTAATTCCCGGTTTTTTTGCTCCATCTCTTTAATCTCTTTTTCAAGGGCTTTGATTTCTTCGGTCAAAAGGGCTCTTTTTTGAGTTATTCTCCAGTTGGAAAAAATTAAAAATCCGCTTATCAACAAAAACAATATTAAAAGAAAAAGAATGGGTAAATTGCTTTGCTTTTGATTTTTTTTTAATTTTATTTTTCTTGCTATCATATGCTCAACCTTAATTTATTAAAGTCAAGGTGGAGATAAAGAGATATTTTATAATTTCTTTAATCATGATAATTTAAGCAATTTAAGTATTGTTTTTTCCGCTTTTTTTATCCAATAATCGTCTCTTTCTTTGCCCTGTTTGTCAGCCAATGTAATAAATTGCCGGTAGGACTCTATCGCTTTTTTGTGGCGGCCGAGAGCGTAAAACGCATTGCCTAATCCATAATAAGAGAAGACAAAACCCTGATCAATTGCTATTATCTGCTGGAAGGTCTCAATTGCTTCTTTGTAGTGTCCTAACTTATGAAGCGCAAAACCTGTATTGTGTAACAGCTGTATCTGATGGCCTATCTCGGGTGGAAAAACAGTAAGGGGCTCGGTTTCTTTTTTATTTTTAATTTTAAATATTAAACTCTTGGATTCAGGATTCTTGGCATAATTGATGATATCAACGACAGTAAGCGGCTTGCCATCTTTTGTTTTACTGTTTATCATCTTATCGGTTATTTTTTTATTAAAATCTCTTCTAATCATATCCCGGTACTCTATTTTTCCATCACTTGTTATAACAACAAGAAAAGAGTGTTGCGGCTCGCTACTAACCAAGTATTTTATGCCAACCTCGGAAAGAAACCCTCCGCCAAGCATAGAGACGCCCTGGCAGTTAATATATTGATTGGCCGCTATTTCTGAAGGATTTCTTGCTTCTAATTTGTAGGGAAATGAACTAACTGCTAATTGAATTTTGTCTATTATTTCCCGCTCTTTTTCCCCAATAGCAATAGAATCTCCTGTTTGCCTGATTATTTCAAGTTCAGTTTTTAGCCCTGAAATATTAAGAACATCAGCCAGTTTTTTTTCTTTGGCAGGTAAATCAATTCTTAATTTTTCCAATAGTGAGATTGGACCGCCTCCATATCCTTGTTTTTTCATTCGTTCTCTCATTTCGCTAACCAATTTTTGGAGACCTTCTTTATGAAATATCGCACCCTGAAAATCTCTTTTTGGTTTTTCAATCTGCTCTTCGGTCTGCCCTATCTGCCCTGTCTTTTTTGTTGTTGCTTCCTCAATTTTACGCAAAAATGCAGAATAAACTGATATGCCGAATTGCCAATCTTTAAGGTTTTGCGAAATATAAGATGATTTCCTGTCTTTTGTTTCTTGTTGCCGGAGAAGCTCTTGTTCCCAGATGCGGAAAAACTGAGCCAGAGTTTTTCGCCGCTCCTGCTCATAGAATTGATCAACTTTTTTATCTGGCTCTGCTTGGCTGGCTTTTTCAGCTCGCGCCCGGCGTGAAACATAGAGATGATCTTCAGCAAAAAAACGATCAACTTGCTCAATCTCTTCAGGAGATAAGCGGTTATCAGCTATTTTATCAGCAATAATCTTTTCTTTTGGTTTTTTCTCTTTTAAAAGAGATTCTCCATATTCATAAAACCCTTCTGCTAAAGCGCGAGCTACTTCTTTTCCTTGGTCAACAGAATCTAATCTTTGAGAGATATAAATGCCTGTATTGCGGAATGTTTTAGCCAGGGCCAATAGTTGGTTCTTTTCTTCGTCTTGTCGTTCGTGTTTGCTGACAAAAATGTTACGGTCAACCACCTCCATCAGGCCAATCATTTCCCATAATCGCAGGTCTTTGGGGATAAATAAAGTTTGTTTTCCATCTGGGGTCTTTTCCAAAATGCCTTTTTTGTCTCTTTCTCTTTGCTGCCAATTATGACGGTCAATTATCTCTGGCTTAATAGAACTATTTATCTCAAACCATTTATTAAAAAATGATTGAACCGCCGGATTTTCAAATGGTTTTTGTTCAGCTTTTTCTTTAATTAGCGACCGCATTTTAGATTCAGGTGTTTTATTAAATTGAGATGGTTTAGTAAACCTTTCCATGATTTTTTACCAGTTAAATAGTTTTTCAAATGGTTTGGCAGGGACACCAGGGTTTAACCCTCGCGCAAATCGCTTGGCGACTATGCCGGGCGGACTTGGAACAGAAATTTTGGAGATTTTCATAATAGCCATTTGACCACGTTCCTCCTTACCACTCTATTATAAATTATACAAAAAAAACTTATTTTTGAAAACATCAATCCTGTTTGAATATCTCTAAAAATACTTTGGAAGGAATTTCAATCCGGCCTTTTTCTTTTAATTCTTTTTTTCCCTTTTTTTGTTTTTCCAATAACTTTTTCTTTCTGGTATAATCTCCGCCATAAAGGGGAGCGATAACATCCTTTCCTTTGGCCCTTATTGTTTCTCTGGCAATAATCCGGCCGGAAATTAACGCTTGAATGGGAACCGAAAAAAGCTGGCCGGGTAAAATCTCTTTCAATTTTTCAACTAATTTTTTCCCCTCAAAATAGCCGTCTTCTTTAAAGATAATTTTGGAAAACGGCTCTTCTTTTTTTCCGGCAATTAAAATTTCTAATTTAACTAAATTGCCTCTTCGGTATTCTAAAAATTCATAATTTAAAGAGGCGAAGCCCTTGGTTTGGTTTTTTAATTTATCGTAAAAACCAACGATTATTTCTTTAAGGGGAGCTTCATAAATCAACAATCGTCTCTCTTGGCTCAAAACCTCTCCCAAATAAATAACCGGAGTGATTATTTCTAATTTTACCCACGGTTGTTGAATTTCTTTAATTTCCGATTCCGATGGCCAATCGGAAGCTGTTTTTATTAAAAACTCCTCATTTTTTTTATTGATAATTTTATAGGCAACCGAGGGAAAGGAAATAACCAAATTCAAACCGAATTCCCGGCCAATCCTTTCGGAAAAAATTTCGGCATGCAAAGAACCCAAAAAGCCGCAGCGAAAACCCCGGCCTAAAAATTCTTTAATTTCCGGTTCAAAAACCAAAGAAGCATCGTTTAATTTCAATTTGGAAATGGCTTCTTTTAATAATTCAAAATCATTCGGGTTTTCAGGATAAATTGAAGCGAAAACCATTGGTTTTGGCTCTTGGTAGCCCGGCAACGGTTCTGCCTTAATAACACCTGTTCTTTTCGTTATGGTCTCTCCAACCCTTACTTTTCTCGGCTCCTTTATTCCAGTGGCAATATAACCAATTTCTCCAGCTTTTAATTCTTTTTGAGGAGACAATTCGGGAGTAAAATAACCGATTTCTTTTATTTTTCCCTCTGCCTTGCTTTGAATTAAATGGATTTTTTCATCAAGACCGATTTTGCCATCAACCACTTTGACGTAAGCAATCACACCCTTGAATGAATCGTATTTTGAATCAAAAATCAAAGCCCGGAACGGTTTTTCCGGCTCCCCTTTTGGCGGAGTAAATTTTTCAATTATTGCTTTTAATAAATTTTCAACATTGGTGCCGAATTTGGCTGAAATTTCAAAAATTTCATCTGGAGAAATGTTTAATAATTTGGCTAGTTCTTGTTTGGTCTCTTGGACTTTTGCCTCAATCAAATCAATTTTATTGATTACCGGAATAATAATTAAATTTTCTTTCCTGGCCAACTCCAAATTAGCCAGGGTCTGGGCCTGAATTCCTTTTATGGCGTCAACCAACAAAATTGCTCCCTCTACGCCCGCCAAAGCCCTTGAGACCTCATAAGAAAAATCAACATGGCCGGGAGTGTCAATAAGATTTAGCGTATAGCGTATAGCATCTAGGGTATAGGACATTCGCACGGGGTGCATTTTAATGGTAATGCCTCTTTCCTGTTCCAAATCCATGGCATCCAGATACTGAGGCCGCATTTTCTCTTTGGCTATGGTCTTCGTCAATTCCAAAAACCTATCGGCCAAAGTGGATTTTCCATGGTCAATATGAGCGCAAATCACAAAATTACGTATTTGATTTTGATTTATAATTTCCATTTTTGTTAGGTTTTAGTAAATCGCTTTAAAATTGAGGTTTTAATAGTTTCGGCTTCCGGGGATTTTAAGAAAAAAGCGGCCAGAAGATAAATTAAAGTGCCGAAAATAGCAGCCAAAATTGCCTGGGGGAAAAGGAAATAAACGACCAGGGCCATCAAAAGACTGGCAAAGATTATTTTTCTTAAAGAGCGCCAGATTTCTCCCAGCCCGATATCGCCCATTTTCTTTTGCAAAAAAAATAAAAGTAAAGAAAAATAAAGTATAGCCGATAGAGAAACCGCCAGAGGCAAGCCAATAACCTGGATGTTTTCAAGGTTAGTCAAATTCAGAACCCTGGCCATAAATTCTTGAAAAAAATTAGAAAATCCCAGCAACCAGACAAATAAAAAAGAAGTAACAATAGTCAAAGCCATATAAATTAAACCAACAATGGTTGGCGTCTTAACATCCTGGAGAGAAAAAAATAATCTCAGCAAAAAAGGAGTCAGGGTAAGGGCGAAAATTCCTAAAGAAAACAGGCCCAGGGAAGCGGCGGTTAACTGGATTTCATGCCAGCCAAATCGACCTGTCCCCAAAATCAGCTGAACAATTTCCACTCTAAATAAAAATATCAATACCGAAACAGGAATTACCAAAAAAAGAATCTGCCTAAAAGTGGAAGAGAAATTTTCCAAGAATTCTTCTTTGGCGCCGTTAACCCAAGCCCGAGAGAGAGCCGGAAAAGCGGCCATGGCAAAAGAAGCGCCGATAATGCCTATGGGAAAATGGGAAAGATTATTGGCGAAATTAAAAACAGCGATGCTTCCTATTGTTAGGGTAGAAGCAATGGCAGTAATAACTATTAAATTAATCTGAGGAACAGAGGCGCCGATTACCCGCCAGGTCATAAGCTTAAAAATCTTCAGCAAGCCGGGATATTTAAAATTAAAAATGGGAATATAGTGGAAACCAGAGGATTTGGCTGCTGGAATTTGAATTACCCAATGAGAAAAAGCGCCCAAGATTACACCATAAACTAAACCTATAACGCCAAAAATGGGAACAAAAAAAATAATGCCGAAAATTATGCCAAGGTTATACAAAATCGGAGCGACAGAATAAGCCAAGAAACGATTAAAATAATGCAAAATGCCAGAAAAAATGGAAGACAGGCCAAAAAAAATCGGGCTCAAAAACATTATTCTGGTTAAAGAAATGGCTAAATCTCTCTGGACCGGGTCGAACCCCGGGGCAATCAATTTAATAAGCCAGGGAGTTAGAATGGCTAAAATTCCGCAAAGAATAATCAGTAAAACTAAAAAGCAATTTAAGACCACATTGGCTAAGCGCCAGCCCTCTTTTTCGCTTTTCTTAAAGTATTCAGCAAAAACCGGCAAAAAAATAACTGAAACCCCTCCCATAATTAAAATCCCATAGACAAAATCAGGAATCCTAAAAGCAAGAAAATAAGCATCAAGTTCCTGGCCGGCCCCGAAATGGCCGGCTAAAAGCCGATCTCGAACCAAACCAAGCAGCCGGCTGACCAGAGCTGAAGCAGCCAGTAAAAAAGCGGCAAAAGTAATGGTTTTGGTTTGGGAATTAAAAAAACGATTTAACATATCGTTTTTATCCTACCTTAATTTTCCGATTTGACAAAGGATTATGAAATTGTTAAAATAAATTTGTCCTAGTAAGTCGGGTGATTGCCGAGCACATAACGAATTATGTGCTCAGAGGAAAGTCCGAACACTCATTTCCCGACTTTTGTCGGAATCTAAAATAGTAGCGGCTAATGGCCGTCCGCCGTAAGGCGAGAGGTGCGAACAGAGACGGGCGAGACCGAAAGGTCAAGCACCCCCACCAAAATTTGGTGAGGGGCAGCCCTCGTATAAACTCGGGCTTGCCCCGAGCGAAGCGAGGGGTGAAACGGCTAAATCCTTACTGAGTGCAAGAGTAAACCAGAAATTCTGTGATTCATCATAGAGCTTCTGTGAAAAGTAACTCGCTTGATCCCGGTAGTAATATCGGGACCAGATAGATAATCACTTCACCCTGTTAAATGCTGCTTTGCAGCAATTTCGCCAAAGGCGAAATTATTTAACAGGGCAAGACAGAATTCGGCTTATAGACTTACTAGGACACTAAAAATCCCACAAAAATGGTGGGGTTTTTAATTTTTATCTCTAATCTCAGAATAATTTTTGAGTGGTAGTCAGGCTATTTAAGGTTTCATTAACTAATCTATCAGCTTCTTTGTTTTTTTGACGAGAAATTAATTTGAATTTCAATTTTTGAAAATCCAATTTCAGATTCCAGATTTTTAAAAAAAGATGTTGTAATTCCGGTTCTAAAATTTTATATAAACCCCGTAGCTGTTTAACTAAAAGTTCAGAGTCGGACCTTAATTCAATTTCCGTGTTTTTGGCTAATTTTTTACCAAAAAGAGCTTTAAATTTTTCTAAGGCAAAAATTACGGCCAGATATTCGGCTTCATTGTTGGTAAAATTCTCGCCCAGGTATTCGGAATATTTTTTAACAACCTCGTCTTTTTCATTACAAAATAAAACTCCAACTGCTGACGGCCCGGGGTTTCCCTTTGACCCGCCATCAGTATAAATTATTATTTTTCGCATAAGTTTTTAACAAGACATTCCTTAAATTTTTCCAGATTTTCGTTTTTTATTCTGAAACCGGAGGCCTTAGCATGGCCGCCGAAAGTCAAAAGATATTTTTTGCATTTTTTCATCAAGGCCACACTGTCTATTCCGGTTGGAGTTCTAACTGTACCCTGGCTTTCTTTTTCCAGTTTTTTGAAAATAAATGTTGGTTTTTGATATTTTTGACAGAAAAATGAAGACAGGGAAGGAATTAAGGCGACTTCCCAATTTGAATCGCCTTCAAAAATAATCGGCTCTTCTTTTTGGAAAATTCTCTCTTCGGCTTCGGCTGTAATTTCTCTTACTCTTATTTTCCTTTGTTCTGTCTTTATTAAAAGTTTATCAAAAATTTTTTTTGTTTCATTAAAATTTGAAGCGGTTAAAAGACGATAGCCGGCCGGAAGATTATTTTCAACATCCCTGATGTTTAAAATTGAAATAATTTTGGAAACTTTCTGCTCAATGTTGTCAAAATTTTGCCAATCCAACAAATCAAAAAAAATTTTAATTCCCGGCCGCCAGGAATTTTCCAAAGAAGACAAACCCTCTTGAATCATTGTTTCATTTTCCGATTCTCTAGGCATTAAATCGGCCAGAGTGGCAATAGCCGTCAATTCTAAAAAACTTTTTCTTAGACAATCGGTCATTCTTTTTTCTAAAAGTTCTTCCGAAAGTTTAAAAGCAAGACCGACCGTGGCTAATTTTTTAAAATCGTATTTGTCTCCTTTTTGCTTCGGATTAACGATAATTTCGGCTTCCGGCAATTTATCTAAAATTTGATGATGGTCAATAATTATTACATTCAAACCCATTTTTTGGGCTAATTTTACTTCTTTAAAGTTTCCGATACCCAAATCAAAAACGATTAAAAGGGCGGGTGAAAATTTTTTTAAATTATTTAAACCGGTTTCGGTAATTCCATAGCCCTCCTTTTCTCTATCGGGAAAATATATGGCTGTGATTTGACCGTTTAAATTTTTCAGGGTTTCTTTTAAAATAATAACCGAAGTTATGCCGTCCAAATCGGCATCTCCATAGAGAATAATTTTTTCTTTTTTATTAATTGCTTCTAAAATTCGGGCAGCAGCTTTTTTTAGATTTTTTATCTCTTCCATCTTACGAATTACGAATCTCTTCAAATTACGAATAATAGAGCAAGGCAACAACCCCGCCCTCCAAGCTGTATTTTTTCTTGAAGAGATCCCAAGTATTTCTGTAATATTTTGATTTTCTTTTTTTGACTTTTAGGATAGAGGGCGGGGTTCGTTGCCGAGCGATTATTTCAATGCTTTCAGACCTGGTAGTTTTTCCCCGCTCAAAAAAGCCAAAAGAGCGCTTCCGCCAATTGAAACATGATTGAATTTTTCAATTAAACCGACCCGACTGATAAATTTAATCGTATCCCCTCCTCCGATAATTGAAAAAGAATTGCTTTTTATGATAGTTCGGGCGATTTCTTCGGTTCCTCTTTGATATTTTTTTTCTTCAATTTTACCAAGGGGACCGGCCCAAAAAACGGTTTTGGCTTGAAAAATTTTTTCTTTGAAAATAGCAATTGTTTTTTCTCCTATATCAAGACCCTTTATACTATCTAAGGGAAAAACAACCTTTTCTCTTTTTTTTAACTCAATCTTTCCTTGTTTAATCTCTTTGGATATTAAATTTCCGATTAAAATCCAATCGGCCATTTGTAAAAATCTCTCAATCACTCTTGCTTTATCTTGAACCTTGCTTCCGCCGATAATTACAACCAAAGGTCTTTTCAGTCCGCCAGCTGGCGGATTCATAACCTGAGATAAAACTTTGATTTCTTTTTCCAGCAAAAAGCCGGCGGCCGAAGGCAAATATTTTGTTATGCCGACTACTGAGGCATGCGACCTATGACAAACCGAAAAAGCATCGTTAATATAAATATCTGCCAATTTTGCCAATTTTTGAGCAAAATTCGGATTTCCTTCCTCTTCTTCTTTATAAAATCTTAAATTTTCCAATAAAACGATACCTTTGGGTCTCATTTTTCTTATTTCTCTTTCAACAACTTCACCAACACAGTCTCTTAAAAACTTAACTTTTCGATTTAATAATGTCTCTAATTTTGAAGCAATCGGTTTTAAACTATATTTTTGATTTTTGATGGTCGCAGAGAACTTCGTTCTCTTCTCCCGCCTCGCTTCCACAAATTGACGCTCGGCTTTTGATTTTTGATTTTGAGCGGAATCGAATGATCTTCCCATGTGACTCATCAAAAGGAGCTTAGCTCCTTTTTTAATTAGGTATTCAATGGTGGGAAGGCTGGCTTTAATTCTAAAATCATCTAAAACATCTCCTTTTTCTGACAGGGGAACATTAAAATCACACCGAACTAAAACTTTTTTTCCTTTAAAATTAAAATTTTTTATGGCTTTCAGAGTTTTCATTTAAATAGAGGAGGGTTTTGTGCCAGCGGTTAATTTTTTCTTCAATGATTTTTTGGGAAATTCCGTATTTTTCCCGGGAAACTTTAATAATTTTTTCTTTGGAAGATTTTTCGGGTTTGGAAAAAAGAGCAAGGGTTTTGGCTGAAAAGGGCCGGCTGGTCGTTCCATCAATCATTAGTTTTAAATAAATATCATATTTGGATAGGTTGACTAAGTCCTCGGCTGAAAATTCGGGAAAAAATTCTTTTCCCAAAAATTCAGCGTCTTCGGCTCCTACTCTAAAACAAACGATTGTTCCTGCGTTGCCGAGGACGGCGTCTCTTACCTTTTCTTCCATTTGATTGATATACTGATGGCCCAAAATCAAGTTCAATTTATATTTTCTGGCTTCGGATAAAATATTAACAAAGGACTCGGTAGCAAAGTTTTGAAATTCATCAACATATAAATAAAAATCTTCTCTTTTTTCTTCGGGAATATCAACCCTGGACATAGCCGCCAATTGTAATTTGGTAATCAATAAGGCCCCCAGCAGCCGAGAGTTGTCTTCTCCTATTTTCTCTTTGGAAATATTGACAATGAGAATTTTTTTTCCGTCTATTATTTCCCTCATATTGATTTTGGATTTAATCTGACCAACAATATTTCTGATTAAGGGACTGGAAACGAATTGACCAACCTTGTTTTGAACGATAGCTGTTGCCTCTATTTCAAAATCATGAAAGTATTGAGCAAATTCCTGAAGCCAAAATGTTTTGACCATCGGATCAGTAACCTTATCTACTATTTTTTTTCTGAAACCAACGTCTATCAGCATTCTATTAATCCCCAAGATGGTAGAATTGGGGTATTCCAAAAGAGCTAAAATAGCATTATTTAAAATGTGTTCCACCTGGGACGACCAAACATCGGGCCAGATTTTTTTTAAAACCCCTATCAAACCAGAAGCCGCCAAATGACGATGTTCCCGGCTGACTTTTTCCATAACATTGAAAGAAATGGGAAAATCCAAATCAGCCGGATTAAAATAAACAACATCGTTAATTCGCTGGCTAGGAATGAAGTCCAATAATTTTTCGGCCGCTTCTCCGTAACAATCAATAAAACCAAGCCCCTTTCCCTTTTGGATGTCCTGAATAGCCATATTTTCCATCATCGCGGTTTTACCCATGCCGGTTTTTCCAATCAGATATATGTGTCTCCTCCGGTCTTCGGTTTTGATACCAAATTTTTTTCTTATATTTCTAAAGGTCGTTTCGCCAAAAAAATTGATTTCGTTATTGTCAGAATTCATAAATCAGGAAGAAATTAAAATTACTCTGTTGGTAATTCAATGGGAGCGACTCCTTTTTTTATTTCAACTCGGGAAATACCAACTGTTGGGGCAGCTGCTTCGCCTGGAAAATGATAGAGGGTGGCCAATTCTTCGGTATTTAAAACAAATATTCCGCCCGGACGGGGAAACAGGGGCGGCGTCCTCATTTTATAGTTTCTAAATATCCTTCTTTGTCTAAAATATAATATCCTTTTATCTAAAAACCAAAATAAAACAGATTTGGATTTGGTTAGAGTTTTTGACCAGGGCTTTAATCCACCCAAATTCTCGGTTGAAATTGTTTTAAAAAAACCAAAAAAAGTTTTCACCCTGGGTTTAAAAAAAACATCTCTTTTCCCTAAATAAATAACTCGGCAATTGCATTTGTATCCGAATTTACTTAATTTTTCTTCAACAGCGCTGATAACCTCTGTTTCCCCAGGAGTAAGTTTCATTTCCGGCGGAATAACATCCGCCTCCTTTTTAATAGTTTCTCCCGGCGCTTTTGCTAAAAATAAAAGCTCATAAATTTGCCGAGGAATTGATTTTGATTTTTCTTTTTCCGCCCTTCCAACTAATTTATCTACTAATTTTTTTCCCTTTTCCTGCCAAGGAAAATCCCTGCCTAAAACCGGCTTGATAACAACCTGATACCACATTTGTTCGCCCGGCCTTAAATCAGACATTCCTTCTAATAAATTGGATAATGGGTCGGTTATTGTTTCTTTTTTGGTTTCTTTTTCATCTTCAAATTTGGAATAGGTTTTAATTGGATAGATATCATCTTTGGCATTTACATAATCCACCCCCCAAATATCCCAATCCTTATTGGGAATATCTAATGGAACTGATTTAGTATAGTCCTCAACCGTTGAAATTTCCGCTTCTGGATATTGGGCATAAATATTAGAGACAATAAAATCTTTAAACATTTCCGGCGTTCTGATGTAAAAATGGATTTTTCCGGCCCGACTGACGATTTCCAAAGATAAGCCTAATTGAAATTGTCCCTCTATCCACACTTCTCTCCAGGTTGGAATATCGTGTAAACCGTGAAAGTCGGCAAAAATCTGCTCCATCGCCTTAATCGGTTTTTTTATTTCCTTTGGTAATTTTATTTCCAAAAACACTTTTTTTATTTTACTATCCCATTTTTCTTGAATAAACCAGAGGTATTGGTCTATTAATTTGGGATAAAGATAAAAAGGCAAAAACAACCACCACCAGTTTTTAATAACCTGCCATAAATAGTGAAAAATTAAATTTAGGTTTATTAAAAAATCGCTCATTAGGGTCTGAAGAAGATAAGCTTTCTTTAATTTAATTCAACTATAAAAATAATTTTTGTCAATTCCCATTAAACGTTCTTTTTCCATTTTAGCCAAAATACCAATATGGGGCTGGCTAAAAAAAGAGATGAGTATGTTCCGGCAATAATTCCCAGGATTAAAGCTAAAGCAAAATATTTCAAGGTCTCTCCGCCAAAAAAGAAAATGGCGATTAAAACAAAAAGAGTGGTCAAAGAAGTATGAAGACAGCGGGACAGGGTTTGATTTAGGCTCAAATTGACTGTTTCTTCATAGGTCTGGCCGGTTCTTTTTAAAATATTTTCCCTGATTCTGTCAAAAACAACTACTGTGTTGTTAATGGAATAACCGATAACTATCAAAAAAGCAATGACCACTGGAATGGTTATTTGAATATGGTAATAATTGCCCAAAATGGAAAAAATCCCCAGAGGAATTAAAACATCGTGAAAAAGACAAATAATGGAAGAAATTCCATACTGCCAGGAAGCAATTGGCTTGGAAATTTTCCTGAAAGCCAAAGTAATATAAAAAAGAATGACTAAAAGAGAAATAAAAGTGACTAATTTGATTCTTTCTCTTAATTCCCGGCCGATTACCGGGCCAATGGATTCAAATCTTTGTTCTTCTAAATCCCCTTTTTCTTTTAATTTCTGAATTATCTGCTGGTGGATTTCGGGAGAAATTTCTTTCATTCTTAAAATCACCCCTCTTTCATTGGTCGGTTGAATAATAAATTCTCCTAAATCCAAGCCAATCAGCGACTCCCTGATTACCTGGTTTGAAGGCCGCTCATTTTTGTATTCTATCTCCAGTATGCTTCCTCCGGTAAAATCAATTCCGAAATTCAAACCGAAAAAAATCAGAAAAATGAAACTGATTAAAATTAAAAATCCGGAAAAAATAAGATAAATTTTATTATATTTGAGAAAATCAAATCCCATCTTGCTTAACGCCAAAGCCAATTAATTTTTTCTAAAGAGGTTTGTTCAAAAAGCTTTAAAAAATTTTTAGTAATGAAAATGGCTGAAAACATGGAAACTAAAATTCCCAAACCCAAAGCCAGGGCAAAACCCCGAACAAAGCCGAGTCCAAAATAAAATAAAATAATTGTTACCAGTAAAGTGGTCAAATTTCCGTCCCGGATTGAACTCCAGGCTCGTGAAAACCCTTCTTCAATACTTTGAGAAAGATTTTTTTTGGCTTTTAATTCTTCTTTTAGTCGGGAAAAAATCAAAATATTGGCGTCAACCGCCATGCCAACCGACAAAAGAAAACCGGCCATCCCGGCTAAAGTCAAAGTAACCGGAATCAGTTTAAATAAAGATAAAATTAAAATGATATAAATTACCAGAGCCAGAGAAGCCAAAAAGCCGGGTAATCTGTAAAAAATAATCATAAATATAATTACGGCTAAAAAACCGAAAATTCCGGCCTGGAAACTTTGTTCCAGAGAAACTTTTCCCAAAATCGGACCGACTCTCTGCTGGGAAATTATTTGAATAGGAACGGGCAAGGCCCCGGCATTAAGATTTCTGGCCAATTCTCTTGCCTCTTCAACCGTAAATTGACCGCTGATTTGAGCTTGGCCGCCGCTGATTTTTTCCTGAACAACCGGCGTGGAAATTAAGACCCGGTCAATATAAATTGCTATTAGTTTATTAATGTTTCTTCCTGTTAACTCTTCAAAAATTATTCCTCCTTGTTTGTCAAATTCCAGAGAAACCAGGGGCTGAAAAGTGGTTTGGTCAAAACCAATCTCTGCCCTTTTTAAGTATCGGCCGGTTAATGGAGTGGAAACAAAATAAGCATCCTCAAAAATTAAATGCCACTCCGGAATTTCCTGAATTTTTTGAAAATCCTCAGCAGTCCATTGTTCCATTTCTTTACCAATGAACTCCTCTGCCTCTTTTCTTTTATCAATAATCTTCTGGGTTTCTTCCGAAGACCGCTGTTCTTTAAATTCAAGAAAAGGCGTCTGACCTATCATCTTAATGGCTTCATCAACATCCATTACTCCGGCTAACTCAATAATCAATCTTTCGCCCTGAACCTGAATTACCGGCTCTCTAACTCCGAAAATATCAACTCTTCTTTCAATTACATCCCGCAAACCCTCCATGGCTGAAGCCCGGTCTTCCTGGCTAATCCCGGTTAAATCGGCCTGATAAACCAAGTGGGCCCCGCCCTGTAAATCCAGACCCAATTTGAAAGGAATTTCCGGAAAGCGGGGCAGATTAATATAATCGGCTAACCGATTAAAATATCCGGGATAAACCAAATTTCCAGCCCCAAAAGCCAAAATAAAAATAACGACTAAGTAAAAATAAACTTTGTTTTTTGACATATCTTTTTTATTATAACACAATCAAAATCCAATTAAAACCGTCTAATTAATGTAACGAGGCCTTGCTTCGTTACATTTGACTTCAATGTAACGAGGCTTCAATGTAACGAGGCCTTGCTTCGTTACATTGAGGTTTTAGCCGTATTTCGGCCAGCAACATTTTTTGTATTTTATTGGTTTGCCGGTAGCCGGATTTTTTTTACCACAAGGGCAAGGGTCATTGCGGCCGGCTTTTACTCCGCTTTGCCAAGTTTGACCTGTTCTTTGATATTGTTGATGAGGAACAAAAGCTTTTGGTTCTTTGGTTAAACTAACTTGTAAAATTGTCTGAGCGATTGTTGATTCCATTTGGTCCAACAACCCCTGAAACATTTTCCGACTCTCTGATTTATATTCCACCAAAGGATCCCGTTGACCGTAAGCTCTTAATTTTACCGAGTCCCTTAAACGTTCCATATTTTCCAAATGTTCCAACCAAAGAGTATCTAATGTTTTTAAACTGATAAATCGGGCAACGGCCTTAAAGTTTTCCCCTAATTCTTTTATTTTTTCCCCTAAAGTTTTCTTTTCCTCTGGAGTTTTCAACCAATTTTCAATTTTCAATTTCCAATTTTCAATTTCCAAAAACTCTCTTCTTTTCCTATAAAGAACTTCCCTGTGTTTGTTCATAACATCATCGTATTCCAGAATATGTTTTCTTAAATCAAAATTTAATCCTTCAATTTTTGACTGGGCTTCCTCAATTGCTTTGGAAATCAATTTAGCTTCAATCGGCTGGTCTTCCGGAAGTTTTAAGATTTCCATTAAATTTTTTATTCTCTCTCCGCCGAAAATCCGCATTAAATCGTCTTCTAAAGAAAGAAAAAATTGGGAAGAGCCAGGGTCTCCTTGACGACCAGACCTTCCCCGCAGCTGATTGTCAATTCTTCTGGCTTCGTGCCTTTCCGTGCCAATGATGTGCAATCCGGCCAATTTTTTGACTTTCTCTGCCTCTTGTTGGTCAACCGGGTTGCCGCCCAAAATTATATCCACTCCCCGACCGGCCATATTAGTGGCTATGGTTATTGCTTTTAATTTCCCGGTTTGGGCGATAATCTGAGCTTCTTTCTCGTGGTGTTTGGCATTTAAAATCTGGTGAGAAATGCCTTCTCTTTCCAATAATTTTCCCAAATATTCGTTTTTTTCAATGGAAGTGGTGCCAACCAAAACCGGCTGTCCTTTTTCATGCCTTTGTTTGATTTCTTTGACAATAGCCATAAATTTTCCTTTTTCGGTCTTAAAAACAACATCCGGCAAACCTTGACGAATCATTGGTTTGTTGGTCGGAACGCAAATTACCTCCAAACCGTAAACCTTGTCAAATTCTTCAGCCGAAGTTAGGGCTGTGCCAGTCATTCCGGCCAATTTTTTATACATTCTGAAATAATTTTGAAAAGTAATGGAAGCCAGAGTTAAAGATTCCGGCTGAACTTTAACCCCTTCTTTGGCTTCAATTGCCTGATGAAGGCCGCTGGACCAGCGACGACCGGGCATAAGACGACCGGTAAATTCATCAACAATAATCACCTGACCCTCTTTAATAACATAATCTTTGTCTTTTTTAAAAAGGGCTTCAGCTCGCAGGGATTGTTCTAAATGATGCAAATACCTCATTCCTTTTTTCTCATAAATATTTTCTAATCCCAGAATTTTTTCAATTTTATTTATTCCGTTCTCGGTCAGGGTGGCCACTTTCATTTTTTCATCAATTTCGTAATCTTCTTTAAAATTTAATTTAGGAATAATTTTGGAAAATTCTTGGTACCATTTTGAACTTTCCATATCAGGAGCGGAAATTATCAACGGTGTTCTGGCTTCATCAATTAAAATGGAATCAACTTCGTCAATTATTGCGAAGTTGTACCCCCTTTGAACAACTGGCAAATCATAAGCCCCGTTAGAAATTTCATTTCTAACGGGGTAAGCCATGTTATCTCTCAAATAATCAAAACCGAATTCATTATTGGTGCCGTAAGTAATGTCAGCCGCATAGGCCTCTTTTCTGGAACAAGGTCTCAAATAACTTTCAACAACCTTAAATCCTCCAACCAAGTCGCGTTCTTTGTCCTTTTCGTCAGTTTTAAGTTTTGAGTTGTAGTTTTGCGTTTTGATGGTCGCAGAGAACTTTGTTCTCTTCTCCCCCCTCGCCCCGTTGTCGCCGGGCTCGGTTTTTGAGTTTTGGGTTTCTGTTTGATAAGTAGGGTCATAAAGATAAGCATTATCATGGACGATACAACCTACCGACAATCCCAATAAGTGATATATCTGCCCCATCCAAACCGTATCTCTTTTTGCCAAATAATCATTAACCGTCACCAAATGGCATCCTTTTCCTTCCAGAGCATTTAAATAGAGGGGCAGAGTGGCTGCCAGGGTCTTTCCTTCACCGGTTTTCATCTCGGCAATTTTTCCTTGATGTAAAACAATTCCGCCAATTAGCTGGACATCAAAATGCCTTTGCTTTAAAGTTCTTTTAGTCGCTTCCCGAACCAAAGCAAAGGCCTCCGGCAACACCTCATCTAATGTAACGAGGCCTTGCCTCGTTACATTTAAGTTATTTTTTAGTTGTTGGGTTTTGACTTTTAGCTGTTCGTTAGAAAAAGCCCCGAATTTACTTTCGAGTTCATTTATTTTATCAACTATCGGCTGAAGTTGTTTCAGATATTTCTCGTTGGCGTCTCCAAAAATTTTCGCAATTATTGACATATTTTATATTCTATATCAAAAATTAAGATTTTTCAAACCTACAAACCTAAAAAGGAGCTTAGCTCCTTTCTACTTAGCTCCTTTCTATTTCAAACCTAAAAAGGAGCTTAGCTCCTTTCATCTTTTGGCAAGGCGGCTGAGGAAAAATGGATTTCCGGAGAATAATATCCGAGCGCTTGAAGATTGAATTTTTTATATCTTTCTTTTATTTTTTTAAAACTAATTTTGTCAAAATCAATTTTTTTTGAACCGAAAGAAAATGTGTGTTCGTTAAAAGGAAAACAGCCGACAAAAGCCTTGTGAATTTTTAAAAAGGGAAAGATTTGCTTTAGTTTTTTTCTTGTTCTTTTGGCAAATTTTTCTTTAAGAAGGGCTGTTTGAAAAGCGGCCACTCCATTTTCTTTCAAAGCCCCCAAAATGTCTTTGTAAAATCTGGCTTGCCAAAGAGCAAGCGAGTGGCCGTTCGGATCGGTCAAATCATTAATAATAATATCAAAATAATTTTTATAGTTTTTAACAAATCTTAAAGCATTCTCATTAAATATTTTCAATCTTTTGTCTTGAAAGGCTCCTCCGGAAACCGAAGATAAATATTTTTTAGAAATATCTATGACTTTTTTATCCATATCAACCAAAAAAATTTCTTTGACCGGATATTTGACCGCTTCCCGTAAGACACCTCCGTCTCCTCCGCCAAGAATCAATATATTTTTGGAGGTCGAAGAAGATTTATCTTCTTCTCGCACCGAACTTTTGCGAAGCAAAAGTGAAGGTAAAGAAGAGGACGAAGTCCTCTTCGCTCCCTTCGCTGCGGCTCGGGAATTTGAATGATATAAAAAAGCAGGGTGCGTCAGCATTTGATGATAAACAAATTCGTATTTGGTTGAGAGTTGAACCAATCCGTCCAAAGCCAAAATTCTGCCGAATTCTTTTGTATCAAAAATTTCAATTTTCTGATATTTGCTTTTTCCGGAATAAATTTCTTTTTCAATCAAAACCCCCCAAGTAAGGGTTGGCGACTCGGTTGACACCTCAAAAAACCAATTTTTGCCCTGCCGGCTAGCGGCCCGAGCCGCAGGCGATGACGGGTAGGCAAAAAGAAATTTCTTTCTCATCTTAATAATCCTCTTTTTATTTTTTGAATTTCTACTCTTTTTGGCTTAAACGTTTTTTTTAAATAAGTAATGGCTTTATCAGGCAGGGTTTTCTGGCCGCAAGTAAAAATATCAATTGCCAGATAATTTTTTTCCGGCCATGAATGCAAGGCAATGTGGGATTCTTGCAATAAAATAACCCCGGTTATTCCCTGGGGTGAAAATTTATGGATGATTGTTTTTAAGGGAGTATTTTCGGATTTCTTTGCCGCTGTAATTAAAATTTTTTTAATTTTTTTCGGATTCTCAATAATTCGGCCAAACCAAAACTCGGCAAATAAATGAATACCAATGTGTTTTTGTTTGTTTGTTTTTTTGACCCATTGATTGAAGAAGATAAATCTTTTTCTCACTCCCCTGCTAACGTTCGGGAGAATGGATCTCTTTGTTTCCTTTTTTATTTTTTGCATGTTTTTGGTTAGTCGCTTACCCTACAAAACCTTAAAATTTTTGTAAAGCGAATTGGTAAGAGAATTTCTTACCAAAAAACAAAGAGTAAAAAAGCGATTAACGGTTGTTTCTTTTTTTTAATAACAAGCCCCACATTTTTAGGATAAAAATTTTACAAATCAATCTCTTTTCTTTTGATGCCTTAAAAATGTGGGACGAGTTATTTTATTTCTTTTTCTTTTTTTTTGCTTTCTTTTTTGCCATGATTTTAAAATTTTTTAAAAAATTTTACAAATCTTAAATAAATAGTCGACCGCTATTTTAAAAATTTAATAAAATATGTCCGACGAAAAATAAAAAACATTTTTAAAAAGATTATTATTTTATTTTTTCACTTTAAGAAAGTTTGTCAAGGGTTAATAAGTCAAAATTTAGAAATTAGAAATTAGAAATTAGAAATTTTATGGTAGATATTGTATTTCTTCTTCTAAAACTATTCCGAATTTCTTTTTTACCGATTTCTTTGCCAGATTTATCAGTTCTTTGACATCTTTTGCTTTTCCTTTGCCCAAATTGACAATAAAATTAGCATGCTTTTCTGAAATTTTGACTTCTCTGATTTTTTTTCCTTTCAAACCGCATTTTTCAATTAGCTTTCCGGCTGAAAATCCTGGCGGATTTTTAAAAACACTTCCGGCTGAAGGAAAATTTAATGGTTGAGTCTCTTTGCGATAGTTTAAATATTCTTTAATCTTTTTTTTGATTTCCGTTTTTTTTCCTTTTTTAAGAGAAAGTTCCGCCGAAAGAATTATCAAGTCTGGATATTTTCTAAATAGACTGTCTCTATATCTAAATTTACATTCTCTATTTGAGAATTTTTTAATTTTGAATTTTAATTTGTCATTTTGCATTTTGCATTTTGCATTTTGCATTTTACGGTCAGTAACCATCAATACTTCCACTGATTTTATAATATCTGCCATTGACTTCCCAAACGCCCCCGCATTCCCCCGTATCGCTCCCCCAACCTGACCCGGAATTCCCGCCGCCCACTCCAGACCGGTTAGATTATTCTTCACCGATTCGCTAATTAATAAAGATAATGGTACGCCAGCATCAGTATAAATTTTGTTAGTTTGTAGTTTGTGGTTTGTAGTTTGTAGTTTTATAACTAAACCACTATATCCCTCATCAGAAACCAATAAGTTGCTGCCGCCGCCTAAAATAAAAAATGGCAAATTATTTTCTTTTGCCCATTTTACGGCTTTAATGATTTCTTTTTTCGTTTTCGCCTCAAAAAAATATTTCGCCGGCCCGCCAATCCTAAAACTAGTATATTTTGCCAAAAAAACATTTTCCCGAATTCCTGGCATAAGTTTTTTTAAATTTTGGATTTGGGGCTTAGAATTTGTTTGGGATTTGAAATTTGAGATTTGAGATTTCATTATTGCCTTTGCTATTGCCCGGGAAGAGGAGCAATTAAAATTTCCTTAAATTCTTTTTGCCAATCGGGATTAATTTTAACAGCTTCTTCAAACTTTTTCTCGGCTAACTGATCATCCCCTATCAATCTGGCTAATTGAATAATTAATAAATGGGAGTGCTTGATTCTTGGCTCCAATTGAACGGCTTTTTCAGCCAAAAACAGGGCTTTGTCAAAATTTCCCAAAACGAAATGGTTTTGAGCCAAAGTCCAATATGCTTGGGGATTATTCGGACTCAATTCAATCGCTTTTTCCAAAAGCGATTGAATTGGCAGTTCTTTGGCCGGGTCAACTTGATTGTAAATTATGTAAAATCGAGCCAATTGAAGATGAGTTGAAAAATCCAAGGGAACTTCTTTAATGTTTTTTTCCAATTCCTGGCCGAGAAAATCAAATTCCAACTTAAAGTCCTCTATTGGAAATTTTTCTATTTCTTTCTCAAAAAAGGAAGCCATTGCCCTGTCGGCAAAAACATTTCTAATCTGGTGTTTTCCCATCGGAGTGGCTTGTAAACTTTTTTCATAAAAAAAGACCCTTTCTTTGGGAATTGGAGAACTGAGAGCAATAAAAATATAACGGGAGGCCAAAAATGGTTGAAAAACAAATTTAAAAAAGGAAAGGCAAAAAACGAGTAAAACGATGAAACAAAGCAGTTTGTTAAAAAAAGATAAATTTCCCCCGGCTATTGGTTGCCAATAAGGGCTGGGGTCTTGTTTGAAATTCTGTTGCCCGGAAATGGAAGCGATAAACCCCAAAATCAAAAAAAACATCAAATAACTAGAGGTCATATCAAAAACCGTCAGGTTTTGAACAAAATAAGAAATTAAAATAACCAAAAAAATTCGGAAGGTAAAAAAGTCAATTTTTTGAACAAGGAATTTTTTAAACAAAATGTAAAAAGCGCTAAAAAAAATTCCCAGATAAAAAATTAGTCCGAAAATTCCGTTAGCCACCAATGTGTCAAAAACAATATTGTGAGCCCTGTCAAAAGTTGTTTCTCCTCCGTATTCAGGCAGAAAAAGTCGGGGGTTAAAATGTTTAAAATGGGCTAATTCATAATTCTCCAATCCCCAACCAAACCAGGGTCGTTCCAAAAACATTTGCCAGGCGCTTTGCCAAACGACCAATCTTGATTTTGAAAACCTCTCATATATTTTTTCTCCCAAAAAGGTGTCGGGGGCAAAAGAAAAATAAATGAAAGAAAAAATCAAGCCGGTAAAAATGATTAAAAGGAAAATTCCAGCCAATTTTATTTTTCTTTTTTGGGAAAAAAGCAGAGAAAGCAAATAAAATAAAATCAATCCTCCTCCAAAAGAAAGAATGGCTGCTTGAGCTCCGCTGAAAATCAAACCTAAGGTAATTATTATAAAACAAACTGCCGAATAAATTTTAAAATTCTTAGCCGAGAAAAGAGAAGAAGCCCGAGAAAGATTTTCTTTGGAAATAAAAAATAGATAGAGGGCTAAAAAAGAATTAAACAATAAATAAGTGCCCAAAAAAGAACTGTTACCCAAAGTTGAACCGGCCAAAGAAAACCTCAACAAGGAAATAGGGTGATAACCAACCGTTGAAAATAAACCGAGCAAACTGACAATAGTGGCAACTAAAATTGAAATGCTAAAAATGGCTAACCATTTATTTTGACTTCTAAAAACCGAAAAGATGACAATAAAAAAAAGAAAGAGATGAAGCCAGGTTAAAAGACCACCCATTCTTTCATACTCTCCCCAAAAACTTTGCTCAAAATTCAAACCAAAAATTGAACTTAAAATCAAGACACCAATAAATAAAGTTAGGGCTAAAAAAAGGGGGTTAAGTTTGAACTGAAGTTTTTTGCCTACAATTAAAAAGATTAGCCAGGCAAGAAAAATCAACTGAATCAAGCCGAAAAAATAAAGGGTCTTGGGAACAACAAAAGGAAAAAAGAACGGTCGGCTAATAATAAGAGGCGTCAATAAAATTAAAAACGTTCCTATTAAAATAATGCCGCGACAAACTGCCGGCAGCCCGATTTTTGTTCTTATTGAATTCATTATTATTTAATTATTGATTAATAATAACAGAAAACTGGAAAAATTTTAAGCTTTAAACTAAAATACAATAATATGGGAAAAGGAGGTTGCCAAAACTTATTATACGGTCTGATTTTAGCCGGCGGTTCCGGGGTTCGGCTTTGGCCCTTGAGTCGGGCTTCTTATCCCAAACAACTGCTCAAATTATTTGGGCAAAAAACCCTGATTGAGCAAACTTTTTTCCGGTTAAAAAAAATAATTCCGGTTCAAAGAATTTACATCATTACCTCTGAAAATTTTGCCGAAGATATAAATTTTCAGTTGAGAAATTTAAAATTTGTCAAAGAAAATTTAATTATTGAACCGGCTCAAAAAAATACGGCTCCGGCTATTGCCCTGGCTTCCCAAAAAATTTTTAATCTGAATAAATCGGCAATCATTCTTAGCTGTCCCAGCGACCATCTTATCAGCCCCGATTCCAAGTTTATTGAAGCGGTCAAAACTGCTTTGTTAATAGGAAAAAATGATTTTTTAATTACTTTTGGCTTAATTCCTTCTCCCCGTCAAATCAGTCAAGAGTTTGGCTATATTAAGCCGAATTATAAAAAACTGAAAGATGGTTGTTTTGAAGTTGAAAAATTTATTGAGAAGCCGGATTTAGAAACGATTAAAAAATTAATTAAAGAAAAATGCTTTTTAAATAGCGGGATTTTTCTTTGGAAGGCCGAAATAATATTAAAAGAACTTAAAAAATTCTTACCAAAAATTTACCGAGCAGTTTCATCTTATCAAAATCTTGAAAAATTTTCCAAGCTTTATCAAAATTTAGAACCGGTCTCTATTGACAAAGGGGTTTTGGAACATTCCCAAAAAATTCGGGTTCGGCCGGTTAATTTCAAATGGCAAGACATTGGTTCTTGGAATTCTTTATATCGGCTCTCGGCAAAAAATTCAGCCAAAAATGTTTTTAAAGAAAGGGTTTTTTCTTCCGATTGTCAGAGTTGTTTAATTTACGGCGCCCCCAAAAGAATTATTGCCGCCATTGGTTTGAAGGACTTGATTGTTGTTGATACCGAAGACGCCCTTTTAGTCGCCGACAGAGAAAAAACCTCTCAATTAAAAAATATTTTTGAAAAAATAAAAAATAATAATTTATCTCAATATCTACAACACCCGACCGTCTATCGGCCCTGGGGGTTTTTTACCCTGATTGAAGAAGGAGATAATTTTAAGGTAAAAAAATTGGTTGTTAAACCGGGGGAAAAATTAAGTTTGCAATTTCATAACAAAAGAAAAGAGCATTGGACTGTTTTGAGGGGTAGGGCAAAAGTAAAATTAAATGATTCCGTCTTTTTTTTAAAACCCCATCAAAGCATTGATATTCCCAGGGGCGCTAAACATTGTTTAGAAAATTTTGGCAAAAAACCCTTAGAAATAATTGAAATTCAAAATGGTCAATATTTGGGCGAAGATGATATAATAAGAATTGAAGATAAGTATGGTAGATTAAATTGACACTCTCCACGATTGAAATCGGGAGTTTTAGAAAACAAAATCTTCATAACAGATTTTCGTATATTGAGATAATTTTTTCTAAATTTTTTTCTTTTGAAAATAATTCTTTTACTCTTTTAATGCTATTTTGGCCGAATTCTTGGGCTAATTTTTTATTTTCAATTATTTTTTGAATGGCTTGAGACAAAGCCCTGCTATTTTGGGGCGGAACAACAAAACCGGTAACCCCGTCCTGATTTACAAAAGAAGTGCCCGTCCCCAATTCGGTGGAAACAATTGGTTTTCCGCAAGCCATGGCTTCAATTAAGACAATACCAAAGGCCTCCGATTTAAAGATAGACGGCAAAACAAAAACCGAGCAAGCATGATAAAAATTTATTAATTCTTTTCCCAGCCGAAGGGACAAAAAATAAATTTTATCTTCTAATTTTAAATTCTTAATCTTGAATTCTAAGTTCTTTTTTTCCGGCCCCTCGCCAGTAATTATTAATTTTGCCTCAACGTCTTTCATTGCCTCAACCAAATATCCGAGACCTTTATAATAATTGAGCCGTCCGACAAATAAAATAAATTTGCCGTATTTTTCTTTTATTTTTTGAATTTCATTTTCGTCGGCTTTGCAAATAGGAAGAACTTTTTATTAAATTTGGGTTTGAAATCAAAATTTTCTCTGCCCCTTTTAGGGTATTAAAAATCAGCGGTTTAAAAAAAATCTCTAAGACCTTCTGCCTGATAATATCTGAATGATAATGAACTATTAATTTCGCTTTTGGCTTAAATAAAAAAATTGCCAAATCTCCCAAGGGAAAGGGATGATGGAAATTAATAATATCCGCTTCTTTTGAGAGTTTTTTAAATAAACTTAAAAAAGAAAAAGAAATTGGCATCCCCCAAAACATTCCCAAACTTCCGGCTTTAGTCACCTTCACCCCATTAATTTCTTCAATCTTCCCACAACCCCTCGGCTGACAAACTAAAACCTCAATTTCAAAATTATCCTTTCCATTTAACCCTTCGGCAATGTCTTGAACAGCTTTTTCCACTCCTCCGATCCAGGGAGAGTATAATTTATTTACTTGAAGAATTTTCATAAATCAATTTCATAATATAAGCAAAATTAATCACTTATCAGCCATTTCCATAGGGGAATAAATTTAATTTTTTTTCCTTTAAACCATTTGTCTCCTTCATAATCCCAAGTGATAATTAATAAATCATTACAATTTAACTCCTCGCTTGCCTCAACTAAAGATTTTAATTCTCTCTTTTGTGTGTCTAAATCATTTGGGTCATAACAAACTTGAATCAACTTTTTAATCTTTAATCCTTCTTTTAAAATAAAATCAATTTTCCTTTCATTTCTAGTTTTATAATAAAAAATATCTTTATTTAATTCACATCCCCTTCTTAAAATTTCAACCAAAACTAAATTTTCCATTAGTTTTCCTATATTTTGAGAAAATTGAAATGATTTTGCTAAAATAAAGCCGTTATCAACAAGATAAATTTTTCTGGGAGACCTAATTTGTTCTTTTGTCTTAAAAGAAAATCTATCTAATGAAAAAACTAAATAAGCCTCTTCAAGATATCTTAAATAATTTTGAACCGTATTTACACTCCGAAAATTCAGAATATTTTTTAATTTTGTAAAACTAAATTCGGAAGAAAAATTACTGACTAAATAAATAGCCAAATCATAAATTTTTTGAGAAAATCTGACACCATATCTCTTGACTACATCTTTAAGTAAAATAGCATCAAAAAGTGTCTCCAGATAGTCCTTTGCTTCTAAATTTTTAACAACAACTTCCGGAAAACCACCATTTTTAAGATAGTTGTCTAAATAATTAAAAATTTTTCCTTTTGTCTCGGGAATTTCAAGATATTCTTTTTTTATTTCAAAGTTTTTGGTTATTAAAAACTCCTTAAAACTAAAAGGAAAAATCTCTATTGGAATGTATCTCCCGGTTAGAACTGTTCCTAATTCTTTACTTAAAAGTTTTGCATTTGAACCAGTTAAAATCAGGTTATATCCTCTTCTTTGGAGCTTATTTACAAAAAACTCCCAATTTTCTAAATTTTGAATTTCATCAAATAAAACATATTTACTTTTAGGATAAACCTCAAGAATTGTCTTTACAATTTCATCGTAATTTTTAAATTTTAAGAGATTTTCATCGTCAAAATTTAAGTAAGCAAACTCCTTCCTCTTTAAAAGTAAAATAGAAAATACAGATTTCCCACTCCTTCTTGGCCCAGTAATTACCTTTATTAAATCCTTATCCAAAAATTTCTTAGCAAAATTAAGTTTTTCTCGGGTAATATATTCTTTGGAAAGAAATTTTTCCTGCTCTAATTTATGTTGTAAAATAATGTTTTTTATCATATTTCTGTGTTAAAATGAACAAAAATTCCTCTTTTTATTCACTACACTGATTTTAGTGCGCAAAATTTAACTTGTCAAGGCTAAAAAAATAAAAGATGCAAAGCATCTTTTTAATGTCAAATTTAACATCCTCGCCTCTATCCGCGTACTAAGTAAGCCTCTTTTAAAACTTTTAAAGTTTCTTTTGCCGCCTTTTCCCAGGAAAATCTTTTTATATTTTCAAATCCTTTTTTAATTAAATCCTCTCTCAATTTTTCATCTAAAACAATTTTCTCCATTCCTCTGGCAATTTCTTCCAAATTATAAGGATCTACATACAAAACCGAATCGCCAGCCACTTCTGGCAAAGAAGAAGTATTTGAAGTCAAAACCGGTATCCCTAAACTTTGACTTTCTAATACGGGAAGGCCAAATCCCTCATAAAAAGAAGGAAAAGTTAAAGCTTTGGCTTTTTGATAAAGGCTGGATATTTCTTCCCTGGAAACAGTATCAGTCAAAATAACTTTTCCTTCCAATCGATTTCCTTTAATTTCTTTTTCCAAATCCAAAAATCTTTTGTCTTTTCTCCCTCCAATTACTAAAAGATAATCAAGGCCCTTTTCTCTAAATAACTTAAAAGCTTTAATTAGGCCTGACAAATTTTTTCTTGGCCGCCAATTGCCAACATAGAAAAAATATGGCTTATCGATTTTAAATTTATTTAAGGTAGTTTTAACAATTTCATCGCTCACTTCTGGCATCTCCGGTACCCCTCCATAAATAACTTCTATTTTTTCTGGGTTTATTTTATAAATTTCTACTAATTCTTTTTTAGAAAAGTTAGAACTAGTAATTATCTTTCTACTAAAATATTTCGCCCCATAAAACATTGCCCTAAAATAAATTTTTGAAAGTAAATTTTCAAATTCTTTAAATCTATCATAGGCGCAATCATGAATCACTACAATCTTATTTTTATAAAAAAATGGGGCAGCTGGCGAAGGAGAAAAAAGAAGATCAATTTTATATTTTTTTAATAAAGGGTAAAT
>JAHXGN010000004.1:32136-35389 GCA_019923625.1 Candidatus Nealsonbacteria bacterium | reverse complement strand
GGGAAATGCTCGTAGAAGTCGGACTTCCTTAAGGAAGTCCGACTTCAATATATGGGGGGCCGCCTCTTTAATTCTCCAATTTTCTTCCTCTTTTTATTCTTTTTTGCAAAAATATGCCTTTTTTTTGAGACATATTTTATATAAAGGAAACAAGGCAAGCAGCGAACGCAGAGGAAAATGGGGATGTTTTTAGATTTTCGCAGAACGCAAGGTAAGGTTTGTTTCTCTTGGAAGTTTCTTAGCTTGGGCACTTTGTGTTTAAGCCGGGTTAAACACATAATCAAAAAAGCTCCTTTAAAACAAAGGAGCTGGCAATATCAAATTCTAAATATCTGCTATAGGTCTAAAAATTCTTGATTAGAAAGTTTTAGCTGATTAATGATTTTTTTTATAATTGGTAAACCAATATCTTTGCCGTGCGGATTAGGGATGAAAATCTTTATATTGTCTCGTTTCATATATTCATGTCGAGCAGACGGAAAAGGACCAGAAAAACCAACTTTCTTTAGTTTTTTTATTAACGCACGGCGAGGAAGGGGTGAAAGATTAGGCATACACTTTCAATGGCAATCTCTTGAACCCGGGTAAAGGATGTTTTTCTTGCAGGCTAACTAAAATATAGTCTTCAATTACTTCAGTTAATTGCTCCCTGACTTTTTCTACTGTATCTGCCTGGGCGTATGCGCCTGGCAAATCTTTTATACTTGCGCACCAACTTCCAGTTTCTTTGTCATGCTCATATTCTGCTTTGCGTAAAAGATTTTCAATATATTGAGCAATGTATAATTTCATATATTTTTATTCTACCTTTTCTAAAATGAATGTCAAGCTGAGAGCTGTAATGGTAATGTATACATACTTTTTATACTTTTCATAAATCGCAAATTTTTCTTTTGCACGGTTTTGTTAAAAATAGAACAATCAGTACCCGACACTGCTTATTCTGACACCAATGTTAGCTCAAAACGAAAAACAAAAAACAGCTCTTTGTTAAAGCTGAAAAAAGTTAATATATAAAGAAAAACCCTATCTCTTACCTTTCTTCCTTAATTGATTGAATTCTTCAATAGTTAGTCGCGCTCTTTTTATCTGAGTGGCTAAGAGCCCGGGAGCAAGTTCTTTATGGTTAGGAATGCTGAGCGGGGGATAACCCGATTGATTATTGTACAAAATCATATGGCTCCCTTCTTGGTGGTTAAGATAATACCCAATTTTTCTAAAAACTCTCACGGCTTCCTTGCCTGAAATGTTGCTTAAAAGTCCCATAACTAAAATTAAACCCTTACTTCTACGTAATTGGGTTGGGTTGCTTCCAGGGCAGCAGTTTGATGATGTTTTCTTAATACTTTAATATATCCCCGAATAGCTTCCCGAATATTCTTCAAAGCTTCTTTTCTGGTTTTTCCTTGCGACATACATCCTGGCAAAGAAGGACAGTCGGCAACAAAGCCCCCGTATTCAAAATCATATTGTAGATCAATTTTTAATTTCATACATCTTTATTATATTTTTTTTAGTAGAAAGATGTCAAGCGTGAAAAAATGACAAAATGGGGTCAATTCTATTTTTAACTAAATATGGAAATTCACATTTTTGACAGTTCCTTAGAGAGATTTATTAAAAATCTGCAAAAGCCCACAATTGCTAAGGTTTTGCGCACCATTGATTTGCTTGTGAAATTTGGTCAAAAATTAGGACCGCCCCACACAAAGAAAATTTCAGCCCGCCTTTTTGAACTTAGAGTTCCTGGGAAGCAAGAAGTCAGAATTTTTTACAGCTTTCATAAAGCGCAAATTTTTCTTTTGCACGGTTTTGTTAAAAAATCACAGAAAATTCCCCAGAGAGAAATCAAAATCGCTCTCCAAAAATTAAAACTGCTTGACAGGGTATAACGTATATGTTATATAGAAATATATGCGCAAGAAAACCTATAAGCAATTAAAAAGGGAACTATTAAAAGATAAAAAGATTAAATACGCCTATGAAAAACTTAGGCCCGAGTTTGCTGTCATTGAAATGATTATCAAAAAAAGAATTGAGAGAGGATTAAGCCAAAAAGAACTTGCTAAGAAGATTGGTACAAAACAATCGGCTATTTCCCGACTCGAATCAGGAACTTATAATCCCAGCCTTTCTTTTTTACAGAAGGTGAGCGAAGCCCTAGATGCAAAATTAAAAATTTCCTTGGCAGAGAAATAAAAAAAAGGAAAATGGGGTCAAATGAAAAATGGGGTCAACTCTATTTAGTTAAGTAGATGTCCGACATCTACATTAGATGTGTAGATGTCCGACATCTACATTTTTAACTAAAAGAACGGTCTATCGAGGTTCATAATTATTAAAACTTGACAGTGATTTTTGGAAAAAATATAATGAAATTAGATGGCATTAAAGTACTTATGAATAAAAAATTTTTAGCGATTACGATAATGTTATTTGCGCTTTTGGGTTTGCTTTTTGCCGGCCGAGTCCAGGCTGGTCCAGAACATAATGTCTCTGGCTGGGCTTGGTCAGGAAACCTGGGCTGGATTAGTTTTAATAATACAACTAGTGGAGCAGTAATAAATTACGGGGTTCATATTTGTACAGGGGATGGAGATGCTCTTTGCGGCCATTTAGCTACTCCCAGGGGAGGGCGACTAACCGGTTTTGCTTGGTCAAGAGGAACAACAGCTGATGTTGGTGGAATTGGCTGGATTAGATTTGACCCGGCTGGGCCTTTTCCTGGCGCACCCAATTATTCTGCCTGCTTAGATTTTCCAGGAACCGGACAGGTTTGTGACGGAGTGGGCGACTGGATGTTTTCTGGCTGGGCAAGGGCTGAAAGAGCAATAACACCCGAAGGCCAGACACTTGGCGGTTGGGATGGTTGGATAAGTATGAGGGGAACTATTCAAGCAGGAGGAACTTATGGGGTTTGGTTAAATAACATAATTTCGCCAATGCAATTTCGAGGTTATGCTTGGGGAGGAGATGCCGGAGGAAATTCAGAAGCAGTAGTTGGCTGGATTTCTTTTAATTGTATAGAAGGAGGAGTGGGCGGAACAAATATTTGCGCCACATCAAATTATAAGGTAACAACTACCCTTAACGTTGCGCCAACCGTTACTAATCCTTTAGAAAGTTTGAGTTATTGTAATATTAGTCCGGGAGAAGGTTTAACCAGTTTTAGCTGGACTTACAATGACGCTGATAATGACAACCAGACCCATTATGGTCTTCGGGTTTGGCGAGCCGGGACTTTGGTGGTAGA
>JAHXGN010000004.1:25875-31998 GCA_019923625.1 Candidatus Nealsonbacteria bacterium | reverse complement strand
ATATTAGTTATAATGCTTCATTTGAATGGCGGGTAAGGGCTAGAGATTCATTTGGTCATTGGTCTGAATGGACAGCAACCCGAACTTTTTCTACGGCTCTTCACGCCCATCCCTGGATTGACTTTACTTGGTCGCCAACTTCACCCAGCGTTAATGAGGTGGTTCAATTCACCGATGGCTCAATTGTTTATAGCACACCACCGACTAAAACATCTTTCTTTTGGACTTTTCCAGATGGCAGTCCGGCTACTTCCAGCGTTCAAAATGCGACCACTACCTTTACTTCGGCTGGTTCAAAAAACGTTTCTTTAAGAGTGAGGGATTTTTCTAATTTTGAATGCACCGGTTTAAGAAGCGTTAGTATTACTCTTCCCTTGCCCGAGTGGCGGGAAATTATTCCTTTCTAATTTCTAATTTTCATTTTTTGACTAAATTTTTGCTTTTCAATTCCCTGGCCAGAATATATTCTGGCCATTTTTTATTTTTTATCATTTTTATGATAGAATAAATTAGAGAACGGGTTTCTATTAGTTTATATTTTTGTAAATGAAAAAATACGATAAAAATTCAAAAAACCGACACCAGGGTTTTACCCTTATTGAACTTTTAGTGGTGGCAGCCATAATTTCCATTTTGTCGGCTTTAATGCTAACCGGTCATAGACCGGAAAGAAGCCCACTCAATCTTTTTAGAGCAGCCAACAAACTATCCCAAGATATCAGGACGGCTCAGCAATTGGCAATTTCCGCCCAAGAATTTCAAACAGCAATTCCCCGGGGTGGTTACGGTATTTATCTAAATCTGGCTAATCCCCGCCAATATGTTTTATTTGCTGACTGTAATGCGAATTTTTCCTACAACCCGACCGGTCCAGCCACTTGCGCCAATGCTACTCCAGCCACTCCTTCGCCAGAAATAGTTGGCAGTATTATCAGTTTAGAAAGAGGGGTAGAGATTTCTGCCCTTTCTCCACCAAGCCCCTTACATATTACTTTTACAGCTCCGGATCCAATTACCCGGGTCAATTTATCAACGACAACTGCTGCGACAATCACTCTCCGTTTAATAGCCGACCCCCTTCAAACCCAGACCATTATTGTTAATCCAGCCGGCTTAATCAGAGTAGAATAAAAAATGTGAAGACAAAAAAATTTATTGTTTCCAAACCCCCTTCTCGGCCCCAAAAAGGTTTTCTTCTTTTGGAGGTGATTGTCGCTATTTTTTTAGTCACAGTAGGCATAGCCGGAGCTATAATTGCCATTCAACAACTTGTCACTGTGACTGAAATTGCTTCTTCCCAGATGATAGGTTCTTATTTAGCCCAAGAAGGAATGGAAATTGTCAGAAACATCAGAGACAGCAATTGGTTGGGAGGACGGGCTTGGAATGCCGGTATTTTTTGTTGTTCTCCTCCTCCTTGTGATTGTCAAGCAGATTATAGGGCTACCAGTTTGGTCTCTTTTATTCCCGGAGAGTTTTTAAGGATTGACGGCGGTTTTTATAAATATAGCGCTACCGGGCCCTTAACTCCCTTTATCCGAAGAATTAGGGTTGCCTCAACCACGGTTGATAGAATAGACCTAACGGTTTTTGTTGACTGGCAGGAAAGGGGTATAAATTACCAGGCCTCAACCACCAAGCATTTATATAATTGGAGGTGAACTATTGCCCATTAAAATATGAAAATCAATTTTCAAAAAGGTCTTACGGTCATTGAAATACTGCTAACCATTTTGATTTTTACCGTAGTTTTGACAGGGGTTTTTAATCTTTTTGTTACAGCTATCCGGGAGCAAAGAAGAAATTTAGCCAGTCAGGAACTTTTAAGTCAAACCGGTTTTCTTTTGGAATATATGAGCCGGTCAATCAGAATGGCTAGAAAGGACTTAACCGGCCATTGCATAGCTATTAGAAACAATTATGAGGTTATCCCCGGAGGAATCCGTTTTTTAAATCACGAGCATAGGTGCCAAGAATTTTTTTTAAGCGGAACCCAGATAAATAAAAGAAAATCAACCGATCATCGGGCAATTAATTTCGGCTCTCCCTTACCTTTAACCTCTCCCCGGCTGACAGTAGCTGCTTTTAGAATAGGGCCTTCATTTGGCTGGAGCCAAGCAGATACTATTCAGCCGAGAGTGACATTTTTTTTAGATATTAAAGGCCCAATTCCGGTCGGAGCTGAACGGCCGGAAATAATGATTCAAACCTCGCTTTCTCAAAGGCAATTAGATGTCAAAAGGTAATCTCTTCACCAGTGAATTTGAGAATTTCCTTATAGACCCCTTGCAAAATAACTTTCCCATGTTAATTGATACTCACGCTCATTTGAACCCCGAAGGAGACCAGTTAAAAAAGGGACGGGTACTTTTTTTCAGCTGTTTTTGGTTCTTAGTTGATTCTTTTAAAATTTTATCTTATAATAGCTATTAAGAGTAAGGCAATAAGGTAAAGAGAGGCAAAAAGTACCCGTCCCTTTTTTTGTTATAATGCTTTTATGTTAATAGACACGCATGCGCATGTAAACTTCAACGCTTACAAAGATGATGCCTGCGGAGTGATTCGGCGGTCTTTAAGTCCCGTTAGAAATAAAATTTCTAATGGGGTCTGGATGATAAATATCGGCACAAATTATGAGACAAGCAAAAAAGCAGTGGAGATTGCCCAAAAATATCCTGAGGGTGTTTTTGCCGCCATCGGCTTACATCCGATTCATTTGGAAACCGGTTTGGTGAAAATAAAAAATGATTTGGAAGAAATTGAAGTCAGGACAAAAGAAGAAGAATTTGATTACGAAAAATATAAAGAATTAGCTAAGAATCCTAAGGTGGTAGCCATTGGCGAAATTGGTTTAGATTACTATTGGCGGCCAAAAACTACTAAAAAGAAAGAACTCTTTAAACAAAAACAAAAAGATTTGCTTTTGAGACAGTTAGAATTGGCAAAAGAACTAAATTTACCCGTTGTTTTTCATTGCCGAATGGGACATCAAGATTTAATTGAATTTTTATCAAATAACCCGGGGGTAAGACCAGAAAAAGCAGTGGCTCATGGCTTTGTCGGAAATTTAGAAGAACTTCAAAAGTATTTAGATTTTGGATATTATATCGGCTTTAATGGAATAATTTTTAAAAAAATAGAAGGAATTAATTTTAAAGAAAATATTAAAAGAACACCCTTAGATAGAATTTTAGTTGAAACCGATTGTCCTTATTTAACTCCACCCTTGCTCGCCGAAGATTTAGTGAGGGCGGGGCCATTACCTATTCGCAATGAGCCCCTATATGTAAAATACATCGCCGAAGAAATTGCCAAAATTAAAAATTTAAAGCGCAATGACCCCACTAATAAGGGGGTCATTTTGACTCGCTCCTTTCAGTCGCTCGTTTTTGAAGAAATATCAAGGGTAACTACTGAAAACGCTAAAAAACTATTTAAAATATGATTTATTATAATCCGCAAAAAATTGAAAAAAAGTGGCAAAGAATTTGGCAGAAAAATGGAATTTACAGAACCCCTGATAAAGTTAGGGGTAAGAAAAATTTTTATCATTTAGTTATGTTTCCTTATCCTTCGGGCGACCTTCATATTGGTCATTGGTACAATTTTGCTCCGGCTGATATCTATGCCAGATTCAAAAAACAACAGGGCTTTAATGTAATGTCGCCAATGGGTTTTGACGCTTTTGGCTTGCCGGCTGAAAACGCGGCTTTAAAACATAAAATTCATCCCCGAACCTGGACCTATCAAAATATTGAAAAAATGAGAAAACAACTTAAATCAATGGGTTCAATTTATGATTGGCAAAGAGAAATAAGGACTTCAGAACCCGAGTATTATAAATGGACCCAATGGATATTTTTACAATTATATAAAAAGGGTTTGGCTTACAGAGCAAAAGCTCCGGCTAATTTTTGTCCTTCTTGTAAAACGGTTTTGGCTAATGAACAAGTTGTTGAGGGGAAATGCGAAAGATGCCAATCCGAAGTTATTCAAAAAGAAATTGAACAATGGTTTTTTAAGATTACCGACTATACCGAAGATTTATTAAAGGGTTTGGAAAAACTTGATTGGCCGGAAAAAACCAAAATAGCGCAAAAAAATTGGCTCGGGAAATCTGAGGGTGTTGAGATTAAATTCAAAATTCAAGATTCGGAATTTAAAATTCCCGTGTTCACAACACGGACAGACACTTTATTCGGCGCTACTTATTTGGTGGTAGCGCCCGAGCATCCAATAATTCAAAACCTCAAGCCCCAAATCTCAAATTTTAAATTTATTGAGAAATATATTGAGGAATCAAAAAAGAAGACAGAGAGAGAAAGAATTTCAGAAATGAAAGAAAAAACCGGAATAGAAATCCGGGGAATTAAAGCAATTAATCCGGTTAATGGCAGAGAAATTCCAATTTTTGCGGCAGATTATGTTTTAGTCCATTATGGGACAGGGGCAATTATGGCTGTTCCCGGCCATGATAGTCGCGATTTTGTTTTTGCTAGAAAATATAATTTGCCGATTATTGATGTTATTCAGCCCTATTCCAAGGAAAAAAAATTGCCCCAAAAAGCGCCCCTGGTGGTTTCTGGCGGAAGATTTGAAAGACCTTACCAGGGAGAGGGTTATTTGATAAATTCAGGAAGATTCAATGGAATGGATTCAAAAAAAGCCAGAGAGAGAATGGCTGAGTGGTTGATAAAAAGGGAGTTGGGCCAAAAAGCAATTTACTATAAACTAAAAGATTGGTTAATCTCGCGCCAGAGATATTGGGGTTGCCCTATTCCGATGATTTTTTGTCAAAAATGCAATTGGCAGTCGGTCAAAGAAAAGGACTTGCCGGTTCTATTGCCAAAAGTCAAAGATTATTTACCGGCTGAAGAAGGAAAATCACCCTTAGCTAAATCTAAAAAATTTATTGAAGTTGTTTGTCCAAAATGTAAGAACTTAGCTCAGAGGGAAACCGACACTATGGATACTTTTGTTTGTTCTGCCTGGTATTATTTAAGATATGCCGACCCTGAAAACAATAAAAAATTCGTCTCAAAAGAAAAATTAAAAAACTGGCTGCCGGTGAAAATGTATATCGGGGGAGCCGAACATACTGTTTTGCATCTTTTGTATTCCAGATTTTTTACCAAGGCCTTAAAGAACTTGGGTTATTTAAATTTTGATGAACCATTTGCGTCTCTTTATCATCAGGGAATTATTTTGGGACCTGATAGTCAGAAAATGTCAAAATCAAGAGGCAATGTCATTGATCCGGACAAAGAAGTTAAAAAATACGGAGCCGATACCATTAGAATGTATCTCTCTTTTATGGGACCCTATGACCAAGGAGGGCCCTGGAATCCCAAAGGAATAATCGGGATTTATCGGTTTTTGGAAAAAGTCTGGAATCTCCAAAATAAAATTAAAAAATCAAAAATCCCCGCGCAAAAACAAGTTTTAGACGAGGCAAATAAAAATCAAGAATTAGAAAAAATAATTCACAAAACGATTAAAAAAGTTACTGAAGATATTGAGAATTTCAAGTTTAATACAGCCATCTCTGCCTTGATGATTTTAGTCAATGAGATGTTAAAGTTTCCCAGGCTGACAACTACTAACTACCAGACAATTTTATTATTACTTGCTCCTTTCGCCCCCCATTTAGCTGAAGAATTATGGCAAAAATATTTTACCAAAATTCCGAATCCAAAAATCAAAATCAAAAATTCAATTCACAATCAATCTTGGCCCGGATACGACAAAAAATTGATTAAAGAAAAAAAGCTCATTTTAATCATTCAAATCAACGGTAAGGTTAGAGATAAAATTGAAGTTGAGTCGGATATTTCTGAAGAAAAACTCAAAAAACTTGCTTTTGCCGAAAAAAAAGTGCAAAAATGGATAGAGGGCAAGAGAATTAAGAAAATAATATTTGTCCCCGGAAAATTAATTAACATCGTAAGTCGATGAGCTCCGCTCATCTCCACACTTCGCTCTACTCGCGTATATGAAAATACTTATTAAAAAAACTTATGAAGAGTTAAGCAAAGAAGCAGCAAAGATTATTAAAGAGGCAATCCAGGCAAAACCTAATCTTGTTTTAGGATTAGCTAGCGGAGGTACTCCCCAAGGTTGCTA
>JAHXGN010000004.1:0-25675 GCA_019923625.1 Candidatus Nealsonbacteria bacterium | reverse complement strand
TATTACTATGGGGCCGCAAACAGTTTTTGAGGCAAAAAAGATTTTACTTTTAGCTTCTGGCGAAAATAAAGCTGAGGCAGTTGCAAAATTTATAGAAGGACCAATTACTCCTCAAATCACAGCCTCAATTTTACAAAAACATCCAGACACTATTGTTATTCTTGACCAAGCCGCAGCATCAAAAATAACCTGTCCGCCGAAGCTCAAAGAGCGAACGCCGGGAAGGAAAATATTAAAATGGAGGAAATCTTATTAAATAGACCGGGGAAAAAAATTATTTTACTTGGGAATGAAGCAATTGTCAGAGGAGCCCTGGAAGCGGGGGTGAATTTTGTTTCCACTTATCCGGGAACGCCGGCTTCGGAAATCGGAAATACTTTTTTCAAATTATCTCAAAATAAAAGCTATAAAGGTTATTTTGAATTTTCAACCAATGAGAAAGTGGCTTTGGAAGCCGGAATTGGAGCCAGTTTTTCCGGTTTGAAAACTTTGGTGGCAATGAAGAGCTTCGGCTTAAATGTTTGTCTTGATTCTTTGATACCTTTTGTTTATACGGGCGTAAAGGGGCCAACCGTTATTATTGTGGCAGACGATCCGTCTTGCCATAGTTCAGCCCAATCAGAACAAGATTCGCGCTTTATAGCTTCTGCCGCGCACATTCCCATTTTAGAGCCATCAGACCCCCAGGAATGCAAAGATTTTACCAAATTGGCTTTTCAAATTTCAGAAAAATTCAAAATTCCGGTAATGATAAGAACCACCACCCGCGTGGCCCATCAGAAAATGCCAGTAAAGATAGAAAAGCTTCCGGAAAAAGGAGCTAAGCTCCTTAAGGGAAGGTTTGTTAAAGATCCCAAAAAATTTGTGACTTTGCCGCCCCGGGTTTTGGAGATGAAAAAAGAACTTTTGGAAAAGATTGAAAAAATCAGAGAATTTTCTGAAAAGAGCCCTACGAATTACGAATTCAATCGAATTACGAATAAAAAAATAGGAATTATTGCTTCGGGAATCTCTTATTTGTATGTGAAGGAGGCGTTAAAAGAGTTGGATTTAAATTTACCGGTTTTAAGGCTGGGATTTTTTTATCCCCTGCCGGAAAAGAAAATTAAAAATTTCATTAAAAGATTAGACGCGGTTTTAATCGTTGAAGAATTGGAGCCTTATTTGGAAAGAGAGGTAGAAAGATTAGCCAAAGCCGTTAATTGTAAATTAGGAGTAATAGGGAAAAAACTATTACCGGAAACAGGCGAATTAAAACCAGAAATTGTTACCTTCGCTGTTGCTAAATTTACTAATAAAAAATTAAAAATTGAAAATTTATTGAACCCCGCCCTTTCGCAAAAGGGCGGGGGAAAATTGAAAATTCCGAGGCGAATGCCTCGATTATGTCCCGGTTGCCCCTATTGGCTGGTTGTTTCGGCAATTAAAAAGGCGGTTGACACAAAAAAAGTTATTTTTGGGGGGGAAATCGGTTGTTATATGTTATTTGGCACACCGGCTGTTAATATGCAGGATTATTTATCTTGTATGGGTTCTTCCGTCGGCATTGCCCATGGGGTTAAGAAGGCAGCGGACAAGCAGAAACTAATTGCTTTTGTCGGCGACTCATCTTTCTTCCATGCCGGCATTCCTGCTTTGATTAATACTGTTTTTAACAAATCAAATCCCCTGATTATTATTTTGGAAAATCAAACCACAGCCATGACCGGCCTTCAACCCCACCCCGGAGCGCCGTCTATTCCCAACGGGATTAAAATAGAGAACATTGTTCGGGCCTGCGGAGTAAAACACCTTAAAATAATTGACCCGGTTAATCAAGAAGAATTCATTGAAACGATTAAAGAATTTTTAGAAAAAAAAGAAGTTTCGGTAATTATTGTTTGTAAACCATGCATTCAGATAAAAAAATAAGCCAATTTAATATGTTGATTGTTGGAACAGGCGGCCAGGGCCAAATTACTCTTTTGCAGATTTTGGCTGAAGCTGCTTTGATTGACAATCTTGATTTTAAAAGTTCTGAACTCCACGGCTTATCTCAGAGAGGAGGTTCGGTTGAGGTTCATATTAGATTTGGTCAAGAACTTTTTTCTCCGTTGATTTCCAAAGGAAAAGCAAATTTAATTTTGGCCTTAGAGGCCCAAGAGAGTTTAAGGGGACTTCATTTTAGCAACCCCAAAACGATTTTTTTAATCAATAAATATTTTGCCTTAATACCCGGCCAAAAAGGAATTTCCGAGAGACGAATTTTGAATAATCTGAAAGAATTTTCAAAAAAGATAATTTTCATTCCGGCCGCCGAAATTTGTCAAAAAGAATTCGGGACCGGAGTTACGGCCGGAATTTATCTGCTTAGTTTAGCCGTCTTTAAAAAGTTAATTCCCTTAAAACCGGATTCAATTCTCAAGGCAATTAAAAAGATAATTCCGGAAAAACACCTGGAATTAAATAAAAAAACTTTTCAATTGGCAAAAAACCATGCAAAAGAAATCGGGACTGAAAAATAAAAACATTGTTTGCCTTGGCGGCGGCAATGCTATGCCCAAAGCAGTTTTGACCGGACTAAAAGAATATCCTGTGAAATTATCGGTAATTTGCGCCATGCTTGACTCTGGTGGTTCGGCCGGACGACTGAGAAAAGATTATAAAATTGTTTCTCCGGGCGATATTCGCCGGGCATTCATTGCTTTAGCCAACACTTCGCCGGCAATTAAAGAACTTTTTGATTATCGTTTTCAATCAGGCGAATTGAAAGGACATAATTTTGCCAATCTTTTAATTACTGCTTTAGAATTAAGCACTAATGATTATGAAAAGACCAGGCAAGAATTAAAAAGAATTTTAAATGTTTCTCATGAAATCTTGCCGGTTACTTTGGATAAAGCTCATCTTTACGCAGTTTTAGAAAATGGCAAGATAATTTCAGGCGAAACAAACATTGATATTCCAAAACATAATGGGAATTTAAAAATTAAAAAAGTTTTTTTGAAACCAAAAGCAAAAACTTATCCTAAGGTCATAGAGGCGATAAAAAAAGCCGATTTAATAATTATTGGTCCCGGCGATTTGTATTCAACCCTGGCTCAGATTTTATTAACCCAAGGAATTTCAGAAACAATTCAAAAAAGCAAAGCCAAAAAAGTTTATCTTTGCAATTTAATGACTAAACACGGGGAAACCAATAATTTTACGGTATCCGATTTTACCAGAAAAATAGAAGAGTATATATCCCAAGAGGTAGATTATGTAGTTTATAATAATTTTATTTCTTCAAAAAGAATCATTGAAAAATATAAAAAAAAGCATCCCGAGTTGCTGGATTTGGTGAAATTTAATGAAAACCTGCCCAAGGGAAAATTTATTGGCAAGAACTTATTAAAAAAGAACTTAATTGAACATAACCCAAAAGAAGTGGCAAAAACTTTAATTTCTTTATTATGAAAATTTCCCAAGCCCCGTTAGAAATTTTACACAACGGGGTTATTCAGAAAAATCTATGAATCAAAAATTTCTAACGGGGCAAGCGGTAATTTTAGCTGCTGGCCAGGGAATAAGAGCGCGACCCTTGACTTCAACCAAACCAAAACCCCTTTTGAAGATTTTGGGAAAAACCATTTTAGAGCATAATTTGGAACAATTAAGAGGTTTGGTCAATGAGGTGATTTTGGTCATCGGCTACAAAGGAGAAATGATTGAAAAGTTTTTCGGCAATCGTTACAAAAATTTAAAAATAAAATATGTTTGGCAAAAAGAACAATTGGGAACAGGGGATGCGGCTCAAAAAGTCATTCCCTTTTTAAAAGATAAATTTTTTTTACTGAACGGAGATGATTTATACGATAAAAATGATTTTCAGAATTGTCTTAAAAAATTCCCTTCTATTTTGATAGCCGGGGTAAAAAACCCGGTTGATTTCGGCCAGGTAATTGTTGGAAAAAAAACAGTCAAAGAATTTATTGAAAAACCGGAAAAAGAATTAAGCAATTTGGTCAATTGCGCATTTTATTTTTTAGACAAATCAATTTTCAAATTAAAAATTGAAAAATCAAAAAGGGGAGAGTATGAATTCCCTGATTTTTTAAGAAATTTAATTGAAAATAAAAAATTGTTTTTTGTCATTGCCAAGAACTGGCTTCCCCTTCCTTATTCTTGGAATTTATTGGATGCTAATCAATTTCTATTAAATAAAATTAAAAGAAGCATTAAGGGGAAAATTGAAAAAAATTGTCAAATTTCAGGTAAGGTGGTTATTGAAAAAGGAACATTAATTAAAAGCGGAACTTATATTGAAGGACCGGTCTTTGTTGGTAAAAATTGTCAAATTGGCCCCCACTGTTATCTCCGGGGACCGATTAGCCTTGGCGACAATTGCCATCTCGGTCAAGCAGTGGAAATAAAAAATTCAATTATTGGCGATGATTCAAAAATTCCCCATTTGAATTATCTTGGCGATTCAATTTTGGGTCAAAACTGTAATTTAGGAGCGGGAACCATTCTGGCTAATTTAAGATTTGATAAAAAAAACATAAAAGTAAAAGTTGAAGGAAAACAAATTGACAGCCAAAAAATAAAATTAGGAGCAATTTTGGGCGACAACGTTAATGTGGGAATTAATTGTTCTTTAATGCCCGGTGTTTTAATCGGAGCCAATTCAACAATCGGACCTCATTCAGTTGTTTTTGAGAATATAAAAGAAAATACAAATTTTTACCGGAATTTATCCAAGCCAAGGCAAAGCCGGTAACAGGGGGGCAATAAAATTAGCCATTGAACTATTAAAAAAATGATAATTCTTGGTTTTGATACTTCTTGCGATGATACTTGTGTTGCGACCGTAGAAGCAGATAAACGTAGATTACAACGCGGATTTAAGCGGATGAAATTTGAAATTCTTTCAAATATGATTTCGTCCCAGGTGAAATTACACGCCAAATATGGAGGCGTCTACCCTGCATTGGCTAAGCGGGAACATATAAAAAATCTTCCAACCGTTTTTAAACAGGCAACAAAGAAAATCAAACTTTCTGAAATTGATTTAATTGGCTTGACAGTAGGGCCTGGTTTAGAACCTTGCTTGTGGCAGGGTATAAATTTTGCTAAAAATTTAGCCCAAAAATTAAATTTGCCGATTGTTCCAATAAATCATATAGAAGCCCATATCCTGGCTAACTGGCTTCCGCCAGTTAGCGAAAATTCCAAATTCGCCCAGCCCTCTTAAAGGGCTGTGGCGAAATTCCCGGCTTGTCTTGCTTCGCAAAGCAAAGCGAGCAGGTAAAATCCAAAAATATTTTCCCAGCGATCTGTTTAGTAATTAGCGGAGGGCATACTCAATTGATTTTAATGAAGGGGATTGGTAAATACAAAATATTAGGCGAAACCCGCGACGACGCGGCTGGCGAGTGCTTTGACAAGGTGGCCAGGATTTTGGGAGTTGGTTATCCTGGCGGACCGGCCATAGCCAAAATAGCAAAAGGATTTGTTAGAGGACGGGCCTCTGTCAATCTGCCCCGGCCGATGATTTATCAAAAAAATTATGATTTTAGTTTTTCCGGTTTGAAAACCGCGGTTTTGTACGAAGTTAAAAGCGGAAAGCGAAAAGTGAAAAACGAAAAATATATTCAAGCGATGTCTGCTGAGATTCAGCAGGCAATCACCGCGGTTTTGTACGAAGTTAAAAGCGGAAAGCGAAAAGTGAAAAACGAAAAATATATTCAAGCGATGTCTGCTGAGATTCAGCAGGCAATCATTGATGTTTTAATTCATAAAACTATTAAAGCAGCCAAAAATTTTAACACAAAATCAATAATTTTAGGCGGCGGCGTCGCTGCCAATGATGAATTAAGAAAACAATTTATGTCAAATGTCAAATGTCAAATGTCAAATGTCAAATTTTTTGTTCCACCAAAAAACTTATGTACCGATAATGCGGCAATGATAGCCATAACGGCTTATTTTAACCAAAAAAAAGCGACAAAAGATTGGCAAAAAATAAAAGCAGACGCTAATTTAAAAATATGAAACTTTGTAGCGCTTGTTTGTTGGGAATAAATCGGCAACTATAACGAGAAGGGTAATATGGATTTTGTTTTCTAAAACTCCCGATTTTAATCGGGGAGAGTGTCAACATTAGAATTTGTGCTTAAAATAAGGGTTTTTTAAAAAAATGAAAAAAATTGAATCATTTAATAATTTTTCTCCGGAAAGGGAAAGGTCATTTAATAATTTTTCTCCGAAGTTTGATGAAAAAAGGGAAGAGAATAATAAAGAGCGACAAAGGGAATTTAAAAATATCCAAGAGGCAATAGATTTTTCACTCTTGGCAACTTTTGAAATAAAAGGGAATAAAAAAGAAGATAAAGAAAAAAGATTAATTATTAAAAAGCCGGAAAAAGCAACCAATCTCTCGGAGTATGAAAAATCTCTTTTTGACACCCTTCTTGAAAAAGATACTTTGCCAAAAATAAATCTTTTAGTTGATATTGACGGGGTTTTGACAGATAGCCCAGGAAAAATTAAAGAATTATCAAAAATTCTTTTCAAAATTAAAGAGTTTCCCGAAAACATTGCTGAATTTCGCCAGAAATTAAAAGAAACTAAAATTCCCTATAGCTCCCTAAAGACCTTTTTGCAATGCCGGGATAAAACCGAAAATATTTGTTTGGTAACTGATAGATTGGGATTTGGCTCAACTTATTATCCTTTTTTTAATAAAAAAAGTCAGGATATTTTTAGAAAACACGGAATCCAGGTTCAAACGGATGTTTTTAAGCCACTTTCTTTTGGGCGTCAATTTTTGAAATCTTTAAAAAAGATTGACGAACAATTTTTAAAAATGATTGAAGAAGGAGATATTACTTACTATTTTGGGTCAGGCCCATCAGATGAAAAATTTATCCGAGGAATTCGTCAAGAAATGCAAAAAAAAGAAATTCCTCAAGAAAAAGTGGTTTTTTCCTTAATTACTCTGGATAACCAGTAAATTTCTACGACTCCCCCCGATTGAAACAGGAAAAGTTGGTGAGATTGCGATGTTGCTAATAATATAAAGTTATTATAAAATAAATAACATGAAGATAAAAAAGAAAATAATAAAATCTTCCTTAAAGAAGGTTGTTGCGCCCCCAAAAATCGTACTTAAAAAGAAAAGAGCTTCTAAAAAGGAAAAACCAGTAAAGACATTTGCAAAAATCGTACTTAAAAAGAAAAGAGCTTCTAAAAAGGAAAAACCGGTAAAGACAGTTGCAGTAAAGACATTCGTATTAACGAAGCCCGAAGAAAATCCAATAATTCTACCGAAAGCGGAAAATAAATGGGAGGCCTGGCAAACCTTCAATCCCGGCGTGGTCTTGCTTAATGACAAAGTACACTTTCTTTACCGAGCCATTGGAGAAGATGGCATTTCTCGTTTTGGCTATGCGATTTCAATTGACGGCTTTTATATTGATGAACGATTTTCTTATTCCGTTTATGAACATCAAGTTGGGCAAAGTCCCTCTTTTAATATCTTTTCCTATTTTTCCGGCGGAAGCTTTGGAGGAGCCGAAGACCCTCGAATTGTTCGTGTTGATAATGAAGATATCTTGTATATAATTTACACCGCTTGCGATGAGGGGCTGCGAGTAGCCCTTACTTCAATAAAAGTTAATGATTTTTTGAATAAAAAATGGCAATGGAAAGCTCCGGCTTTAATTTCGAAACCAGGCGAAACTCATAAAAATTGGGTTATTTTTCCGGAAAAAATAGATGGAAAATATGCGATTTTGCACAGCATTAGTCCTGAAATATCTATTGCTTATCGTCATAGTTTGGAGTTTCAAAAAGACGAATACATTGAAAGTTATTACAACGGTAATTGTGGTAGAAAAAATTGTTGGGATAGTTGGTTAAAAGGCGCCGGAGCGCCGCCCCTTAGGACTCGTTTGGGCTGGCTTCTTTTTTATCATGCAATAGATAAAGCAGACCCTGGAAAATATAAAGTTGGGGCAATGATTCTTGACCTAAACGATCCAACCAAAATTCTTTATCGCGCCCAAGAACCTGTTTTAGAACCAGAAAAAGAATATGAAAATAATGGCTTTAAGGCAGGAGTGGTATATCTTACTGGAGCAGTGATTAAAGACGGTGAACTTTTGGTTTATTACGGAGCTTCAGACAACTACATCTGTGTCGCGCATAGCAATTTAGAATTATTTTTAGAAACATTACAAAAAGAGGAAAAACCAAAACTTAAATCAAAAACTTTAAAGAAAAAAACAAATAATTATTTTGATTAACTTTATACTCAAAATAAAAGCCATGGCTTTTATTTTGAGTATTATAATATTATAATTTTGTTAAGTCTCTGGATTTTGTTTTCTAATACTCCTGATTTTAGTCAAGGAGAGTGTCAATAGTATGATAATTAAACGAGCAGAAGAAAATCCAATATTAAAACCCTTAAATATCCACGCCTGGGAAGCTCAGGCTGTTTTTAATGGTTGTCCAATTGAAAAAGGAAATAAAATTTATCTTTTATACAGGGCGGTTTCTTTGCCCCATTATCATACTGCCAACCGAGCCAATATAATGACTTCTGATATTGGCGTTGCTGAAAGTAAAGATGGTATTCGTTTTACAAATCGGCAACGTCTTATTGTCCCAGAATACGATTGGGAAAAATTTGGCTGTGAGGACCCGCGAATAACAAAACTTAATGGGGAATATTATATTTTTTATACCGCTCTTTCCGAGTATCCTTTTAGAGCCGAGGGTATTAGAGTGGGCTTGGCTATAAGCAAAGATTTAAAAACAATCAAAGAAAAACACCTAATTACCTCTTTTAATGCTAAAGCTATGGCTCTTTTTCCGGAAAAAATAGGCGGAAAGATGTGGGCAGTGCTTACTGTTAATACGGATAACCCGCCAGCAGAAATTTGCCTTGCTTCGTTTAGTAAAGAAAATGATATTTGGTCAGAAACGTTTTGGCAAAAATGGTATAAAAATTTTTCTACTGAAAGAGAAAAATATGCCTTGCCACTGCGACGTTCATCGCAAGACCATATTGAAGTCGGCGCTCCTCCGATTAAAACAAAATACGGTTGGTTATTATTATATTCTTATATTCGTAATTATTTTTCCCCTCAAAGACTTTTTGGCATAGAAGCTGTTTTGCTTGACCTTAAAAACCCTTTAAAAATTATTGGCAAGACCGATACGCCAATTTTAGTTCCCGAGGAGTATTATGAGAAAGTAGGTCTTGTTCCTAATACAGTTTTTCCCTCCGGGGCAATAACGAAAGGGGATTGGATTTATCTTTATTATGGAGCAACCGATACCACTTGTTGTTTGGTTTATATAAGTCTTTCTGTTTTATTAGAGGAATTGTTAAAAACAACAGAAAAAAAAATAGTTTTAGAACGAGCTAAAGAAAATCCGATTATTACTGTTAAAAAAGAACACCCCTGGGAAAGTAAAGCTGTTTTTAATCCGGCTGCTATCTATCTTCAAGAAAAAGTTCATATTATTTATAGGGCAATTTCAGAAGATGATACTTCTGTTTTTGGCTATGCTGCAAGCAAAGATGGCGTTCATATTGATGAACGTTCTTCTCAGCCGATATATCTTCCCCGCGAGCCCTTTGAACAGAAATTTAAAAATGGGGTCGGCTCTGGGTGTGAAGATCCCCGCTTAACTAAAATAGCTCAGAAGATTTATATGTGCTATACAGCCTACGATGGAAATCTTCCGCGAGTGGCTTTGACCTGGATTTGGGAAAAAGATTTTCTCAAAAAACAATGGCATTGGTCAAAACCAGTACTTATTTCTCCGGCCGACTTAAACGATAAAAACACCTTTATCTTTCCAGAAAAAGTAAATGGCAAATATTTAATTATTCATCGAGTTGGTTATGATATTGATTATTCTTTTTATCATACTTTAGATTTCAAAAGCGAGACCTTTCTAAAAGAACAACGTTGGATATATACAAGAAAAGGCTGGTGGGATAGTAAAAAAATAGGAGCAGCTGCTCCGCCTGTAAAAACAAAAGAAGGCTGGATTATGCTTTATCACGGTGTTTCAGAAGATAACGTTTACCGGGTAGGAGCCGTGCTTTTAGACCTTAAAAATCCGCTTAAAATTCTTGGCCGAACAAGACATGCTATTTTGGAGCCAGAAACAGCCTACGAAAAAACAGGGTTGATACCAAATGTTGTTTTTCCTTGCGGTAATGTAGTTTTGGGCGATAAACTTTTTGTCTATTACGGAGGGGCTGACCAAGTAATCGGGGTTGCCACTATTAAAATAGCAGACCTGCTCGCCTATCTTAAATTGTGTAAATATTAAAAGGTTCGCCTAAGTATTTGCTATGGGGGTTGTCAGCCAATGGATTTTCTTGCCCGTCCCGCAGCGCCAGGAACTTCAGCGGACGCGCCGCGCGGCTGAATCAGTTGAGCAAAAATCAGAAAGTTTGATTCTGGTAGGCGAGGTGGGATTCGAACCCGCAAGAGATTTTATATAAAAACAGATTTTATATAAAGACTCGAAATAAATGCCATGGCAATCATTTCGAGTACATTAAAATAAATTTTTCAATAAATTTTTCTGCGATTCTTCTTTTGCGAATTAAGCAAGGTATGTTTATATGTCGTCCATTCAAAATCTTTAGTAGGCAATTTTGCCTTAGGCATAAAATTGTGCCGAAGGAGGGACTTGAACCCTCAAGCCATTGCTGGCAATGGATTTTGAATCCATCGTGTTTTCCGATTTCACCACTTCGGCATATTTTCTGCTTTATTTTATCAGGTTTTAGTCTGTTTTTCAATATAATTACACTCTTTAGAGCACTTAATTTGTTTTCTCTTTGTTTTAACTAAAAGCGATTTGCATTTAGGACAAATTTCTCCGGTCGGTTTGTCCCATAAAGCAAAATCGCATTCCGGCCAATTGGAACAGCCGTAAAAAATTTTTCTTTTTTTAGTTCTTTTTTCAACAATTTTTCCTTCCCTACATTTTGGACAGGCGATGTCTAAAATGTTTTTTTCCAAGGACTCGGTATATCGGCATTTGGGAAATTTAGAACAGGCGTAAAATTGGCCGTATTTTCCAAGACGAATTAACAAAGGAGCGCTGCATTTGGGACAAGTTTTTTCGGTCGGCTTTTCGGTGATGTCTTTTTTGGAAACCTCTTCGTATTTTTGTTTTAAATTTTCTTCAAAAGGTTCATAAAATTCTTTGATTAGCGGAACCCACTTTTTTTGACCCCGAGCAATTTCATCTAAATCCTCTTCCATTTTGGCAGTAAAACCAATATCAACAACCCTTGAGAAATGATTTATCAAAAGATCATTTACCGCTGTGCCAATTTCGGTTGGTCTAAATCTTTTTTGTTCGTTTTTTTCAATATAATTTTTTTCTTGAATGTTTGATAAAATCGGAGCATAAGTTGAGGGTCTGCCAATGCCGTTTTCTTCTAAGGTTTTAATTAAGGTCGCCTCATTGTGTCGGGGGGGCGGCTGGGTAAAATGTTGAGAGGGAATTAGTTTTATCAGTTCTAAAATTTCATTTATTTCTAATGCTGGCAATTCTTTTTCCTCATATTTAAGCGGATAAACTTTCAAAAATCCATCAAATTTTAGAATCTGTCCAGTAGTTCTGAAAGTGTATTTTGGAATTTGTTTGGAATTTGCCGTTTGGCATTTGGGATTTCCGGTTTCGATTTCTACAACAGTAGAATCAAAGACGGCTTGGCTCATTTGACAGGCAATAAATCTTCGCCAGATTAGGTCATAAAGTTTAAATTGATTGTCTTGGGGACTTAATAATTCAGGGGTTTTAGCAGGCTCGGTTGGTCTAATTGCTTCATGGGCTTCCTGGGCGCTTTTGGATTTCGTTTTATATTTTCTTAAAAATCCCGGCCAGTAATTTTTTCCATAATTTTCAGTAATAAATTTTTTTGCGGCAAAAAGAGATGAATTAGAAAGATTTAAAGAATCGGTTCTGTGATAACTCGTTAATCCACGTTCATAAATCTGCTGGGCCACTTGCATTGTTAATTTGGCCGGCCAACGAAATCTCTGCCAGGCCTCTTGTTGAAGGGCGCTAGTTGTAAATGGGGGTAGGGGATTTCTTTTAACTTCTTTTTTGTTAATATTTATTACCTTATAGTTCGCTCCTTCCAAATCCTTAACAATTTTCTCTGCTTCTTTTTTTATTTTAATCCCCAATTTTGGAATAATTTTATCATCTTTCTTAACTAAAAAAGCCTCAAACTTACAGGGGTCTGACCCCTGTAATTTTTTAAGGTGGGCGATGATTGTCCAATATTCTTGGGGTACGAATTTTTCAATTTCTCTTTCTCTTTCAACTACTAATCTGACTGCTACTGATTGAACCCGGCCGGCCGACAACCCCCTGGCTATTTTTTTCCATAGAAAGGGAGATAATTTATAACCGACGAGCCGGTCTAAAATTCTTCTTGCCTGCTGGGCGTTAACCAAATTCATATCAATTTTTCTCGGATTTTTTAATGCCTCCTCAATTGCCGATTTGGTGATTTCATGAAAAACAATTCGTTGATAAGTTTTTTGGCCATTGAGATCTAAAATTTGAGATAAATGCCAGGCAATTGCTTCGCCCTCTCTATCCATATCTGTGCCCAAAATTACAGATTCGGCCTTTTGAGCCTCATTTTTTAAAATTTGAATGTTTTTTCTTGATTTGAGAGGAATAATGTATTTTGGTTTAAAATCATTTTCTACATCTAGACCCAATTCACTTTTCGGTAAATCTCTAATATGGCCATAAGAAGACAGAACTTTAAATTTTGGGCCTAAAAAGATTTGCAGGGTTTTTGATTTTGTAGGTGACTCAACGAGTACTAATTGCATAAATGTTTCCTCCTAAGTTTCTTACTTTACCTTTTATTTCTAAAATGGCAAGGGTGCTAGCCACTTTAGCGACTGACAATTTTGTTTTTTCAATAATTTTATCAACATCCAACCCCTCTTCTTTTAAGACACCCAAAATCAAATTTTCCTCTTCACTCTCGCCTTCATAAAAGGAGCTAAGCTCCTTTAAGGGTAGGTTTAATTCTAATAAAATGTCATTAGCGTTTTCCACTAACTTTGCCCCTTTTTTAATTAAAAAATGACAACCTTTTGAGTTTGGAGAATGAATTGAGCCGGGAATGGCAAAAACCTTTCTTTTTTGAGAAAAAGCATAATGGGCGGTAATTAAAGCTCCACTTTTTTGTTTTGCCTCTATTACCAATACCCCTAAAGAAATTCCAGAAATTATTCGATTTCTCTGGGGAAAAGTAAATTGAGTTCCTCGAGTTCCCGGCGGGTATTCAGAAATTAAGCAGCCCCCAGTTTCTAAAATCTTTCTGGCCAATTTTAAATTTGATTGGGGATAAATACTTTTTTCATCTAAACCGGTGCCAAGAACCGCAATTGTTCTTTTATTTCTCTCTAAAGCTGCTTGATGGCAAAAAGTATCAATGCCTGGAGCCAGACCTGAAACAATTGTTAATCCTGCTTCTGCCAAATCCCCGGCAATTTCCAAAGCCACTTGCTTTCCGTAATTTGAAGAGCGCCGCGTTCCGACAATGGCAAAACAATTTTCACAATGTTTGATTTCCCCTTGATAATAAAGAATCTCCGGCGCATCTTTAATTTCTTTCAAACGTCCGGGATAATTTTTTTCCCCGGCATTAATTTTTTTTATTTCCAATTCTGACATTTTAATAAAATGTTCTTAGTTTTTTATTTGTTATATTTATTCATTCCGGCGCAGATAAATAGAATTTATGAGCCTGGTCAAGCAGATATTATATTATATGTACCCTTCGCCTTTTCCAAACCATGTTTTAAGAAAAGTTCAATCGCTTCAATTGTTTTTTTAATAATTTCTTTTAAAATCTTTTCTTCGTCTTTGTTAAACTTCTGAAGAACAAACCTTTCTGGGCTTTTGGGCTTACCAAATTTAGGTTGAATGCCAATCCTAAATCTAACAAAATTCTTCGTTCCTAACTCTTTAATTATTGATTCTACTCCCTTGTGGCCAGCTGCTCCTCGACCTTTGGCAATTCTGATTTTACCCAAAGGTAAATCAATGTCATCATGAATAACAAACAAGCTCTTACATATTTTTGCCATGGCTTTTTTATGTAAGAGGTATTGGATTAATGGTTTTACTGATTTCCCAGAGAGATTCATGAAGGTTTGGGGCTTGGCTAGAATGACTTTTTTATCTCCAATTTTTCCTTTGGAAACTTGAGCGCTGAAAATTGATTGAAGGTCGCTGAGACTTCGTCTCATCTCCCACCCTTCGCTTCGCTCGGGTAATTGAAAATTGGCGGCGATTTCATCGACCACCCTAAAACCAATATTATGGCGGCTATATTTGTATTTCGGGCCGGGATTGCCCAGACCAACGATTAAAATCATAGATTTTGAAATCCAAAGCTCAAAGCTCAAAATCCAAAACAATTTAGAATTTAAATATTTGAATTTTGAATTTATTTTGAATTTTGGATTTTGGCATTTGGATTTTAAGTTAATTTATTATATCATTCCCCTTGCTAAAATAAAAAAATCTTGTTAAAATTAAAAAGCATATGAAAAATTTCTTTATTTTTATTTGGGAAATTATAAAAATTGTCACTCTTGCTTTATTAATAGTGGCTCCCATTCGCTATTTTATCTTTCAACCCTTTTTGGTTCACGGGCAATCAATGGAGCCGAATTTCGGGCAAAATGATTATTTATTGGTTGACCGGATTAGTTATCGTTTTCGCGACCCCCAAAGAGGAGAAGTCATTGTTTTTCGCCCTCCCCAAAATTTCTTTCACCACCACATCAAAAGAATTATTGGCTTGCCAGGCGAAAGAATTAAAATTGAAAACGGTCAAATCATAATCTCAAAACAGGACCTCGTACCCAAAATACTAAATGAAAATGATTATCTTCCGCATCATTTAACAACCCATGGCAGAATTGAAATACAATTAAATAAAGACGAATATTTCGTTTTGGGCGACAATAGAAATTTTTCTTCCGATTCTCGGCACTGGGGTTCTTTAAAAAGAGAATACATTATTGGCCGAACGTTTTTTAGAGCTTGGCCGTTTACGGAATTTACAAAAATTAAAGCTCCAACCTATTAAGGCATTATGAAAAAATCCAAATTTCACGCGCCAACCGGAATGCACGATATTTTACCCGAAGAACAAAAATATTTCCAAAAAATTTATCGGGTAATAGAAAGTATAGCTGATTTTTATAATTTCGGAAAAATTGAAACCCCGATTTTAGAAGAAACAGAACTTTTTTCCAAAGGAATTGGCATATCTACTGATATTGTCGGAAAACAAATGTTCAATTTAAAGACGAGGGGTGGTGATTATTTAAGTTTGAGGCCGGAAGGAACGGCTTCCATCGCCCGGGCTTATATTGAGCGGGGAATGTTTAATTTACCTCAGCCCTTAAAACTTTGGCATTTCGGTCCTTTTTTCCGCTACGAAAGTCCGCAAGCCGGCAGATTTCGTCAATTTTGGCAGGTTGGTTTTGAAATTTTTGATGAAAAAAGTCCGGTTGTTGACGCTCAAATCATTCAAATTTTCTATAATATTTTACAAGAAATCAAGTTAAAGGACTTAACCATTGAAATAAACAGCATTGGAGATAGTCAGTGCCGTCCCTATTATAAAAAACTTTTAGTCAGTTATTTTAAGTCCCGGGAACACGGTCTTTGTCTTGATTGCCGACGTCGGTTAAAAGAAAATCCCCTAAGAATTCTGGATTGCAAAGAAGAAAAATGCCAGCCGATTAAAGCCAACAGTCCCCAAATGATTGACCATCTTTGTCAAGAATGCAAGGACCATTTTAAAGAGGTTTTGGAGTTTTTAGATGAAATTGAATTGCCCTACTATTTAAATCCTTATTTGGTCAGGGGTCTTGATTATTATACAAAGACGGTTTTTGAGATTTTTTCAGGACCAAAAGGAGGTGAGCCAGAAGAAAAAAAACCGGCCGCTTTGGCTGGCGGAGGCCGCTATGACGGTTTGGTAAAAATTTTAGGAGGAAAAGAAACACCGGCCGTAGGAGCAGCCGCCGGAATAGAAAGAATTGTAGGGCTAATAAAAGAAAAAAAGATAAAAATTTCCCCCTCTTCTTCTCCCCGGGTTTTTTTGGCTCAATTGGGCAATCTGGCGAAAAAAAGAAGTTTAGGGCTGATGGAAGAATTTAGAAAAGAGAAAATTAAAATTGCCGAAAGTTTTGCCAAAGATTCTTTAAAGCTCCAATTGGCCAGAGCCGATAAAATGGGAGTAAGATATGCTTTAATTTTTGGCCAAAGAGAATCCTTAGACGGAACAATAATTATTAAAGATATGCAATCGGGCAAACAGGAAACAATAAAATTAGAAAAGGTTGTTAGGGAAATACAAAAACGTCTTTAAGGGCAATAACAATGGAAGTTAAAAAACAAATCAAAGAAAACAACCAGACCTTAATTCGCCGTTTTCTAAAAGCAGTAAAAAGAAGCGGGATTTTGGTTCGGGCAAGAAAAGTTAGGTTTCGCCAGAGGAAAAAATCCAAGCAAATGAAAAAACAAAGCGCCCTAAGAAGAGAAATTAAAAAAATAGAATATGAAAAATTGGAAAAACTCGGCAAAACTTAAAAATAAAAAAGCAAATTTAAAAAATGATTGAAATTAATAACCTTACCGGTGATTTTTTAGATGAAAAGTTTTTAAAAAAAATTGGTCAAAAGGTCTTGGAGGGAGAATCGGCCAGCCGGCAGAAAAGGAAAACTAATTTATCTCTGGTTTTTGTAAGTCAGGGGAAAATACAAAAATTAAATAAAATCTATCGGAAAAAAAACCAAGCGACCGATGTCTTGGCCTTCGGCCAAAGCCAAAAATTTCCGATTATGCTTGAAAATGAATTGGGTTTAGGAGAGGTCGTCATTTGTCCAAGGGAAGTTAAAAAAAATGCCAAAAAATACAATTCTTCTTTTAAAAAGGAATTAGCCCGAGTTTTAATTCACGGGATATTACATCTTTTACCCGAGCGCAGCGAGGGGCGGAGAAGAAGGAATCTTCTTCGACTACCCGAGCGCAGCGAGGGGCGGAGAAGAAGGAATCTTCTTCGACTACCCGAGCGCAGCGAGGGGCGGAGAAGAAGGAATCTTCTTCGACTAGACAAAAACCATGAAAAAAATAAAAAAGAAGCTGAAAAAATGAGAGAAAAAGAAGAATATTACCTTTCAAAAATAAATAAATTATAAAAAAGTTGTTTTCTAAAACTCCCGACTTTAGTCAAGGAGAGTGTCAAAGACCTCATGAATAAGGAAAAAATTATTACTGGCTTGGATATCGGAACGGGTATGATAAAAATTCTTTCCGCTCTGAAAAAACCCAATCAAGAAGAATTAGAGGTTTTGAGTTTTCACCAGGAACCCTCTTTCGGGGTAAGGCGAGGGGTCGTTGTTAATATCAACAAGGTGGCGGAAATCATTGTTTCTTTAATCAGGAAAGTTGAAAAAGAAACCGGACAAAAAATAAACAATGTTTATGCCAATATTGGAGGAAGCCATATTTTCTCCGCTTCTTCACACGAAACCATAGCCGTTTCCCGGGCCGACCAGAAAATTTTTGAAGAAGATATAAACAGGATTTTACAAGCCGCTCAAACTTTCCCCCTTTCGGTTAATAAAGAAATTTTGGATATTTTCCCCAAAGAATTTATTGTTGATGGAGAAAAAGGCATTAAAGAACCCATTGGAATGAAAGGAGGAAGGTTAGAGGCAGAGATGTTGGTAGTTGGCGGATTTTCCCCTTACATTAAAAATTTAACTCAGGCGATTTTAAATTCCGGCCTTCAAAGAATTGATGACATTGTTTCTAATCCTTTGGCTTCAGCCAGAGCGGTTCTGGCCGAGCAGGAAAAGGAATTAGGGGTCGTTCTTTTGGATATAGGGGCCGGCACAACGGATTTGGCGGTTTTTGAAGAGGGGACATTAATGGGTTTAACAATTATTCCCATTGGCTCGACCAACATTACTTACGATATTACTGTTGGTTTAAAAACCGATATTGAAACAGCTGAAAGAATAAAGCTTGAATTTGGCAGCGTCCAAACATCTTCTTTGTTAAAGGAGAAAATTAAAAAAAAGAAAAAGAATTCCAAAAAAAATTTTGATTTTCTGTCCGAAAGAATAAAAATTGAGGGCGATGAGCCAATCTTTTTTTCTAAAAAAATTCTTAGAGAAATTATTGAGTCCAGGGTCAAGGAAATTTTTAGAGAAGTTCAAAAAGAATTAAAAAAAATCTCCAAAACAGGGTCTTTGCCGGCCGGAGTGGTTTTAACCGGCGGTGGGGCGAAATTGCCGAAAATCAAGGACTTTTGTAAAAAAGAATTAAAACTGCCCTGCCGGATTGGTTTGGTTCAGGGACTCTTTCCCCCTCAGGACGATTCGGCTCTTTCTTCGGTTTGCGGCTTGGTTTTAGCCGGGGCTGATTTGGAAAAAGAGAATCAAATTTTTCAAGGTGGCTTTATGGATAAAATAAAGAAAATATTAAAAAACTTTATACCCTAATTCTAAAGAAATAAGATGAAAAAAATAAATACAAAAATTAAAGTGGTCGGAATCGGAGGAGCGGGCTGTAATGCTGTTTCCCGGATGGCAAAGTCCGAAATTAAAGGAGTTCAATTAATCGCCATTAATACCGATGACCAGGATTTAAAGAAAATTAAAGCCGATATTAAATTAAAAATTGGCCGGCAGATGACCCAGGGTTTGGGGGCCGGAATGAATCCAGAAGTTGGAAAAATGGCAGCCGAGGAACAAAAAGAAGAAATTAAAGAGGTCTTAAAAAATTCAGACCTAATTTTTATTACTTGTGGTCAGGGCGGAGGAACCGGTTCAGGAGCTTCGCCGGTCGTGGCTGAAATCGCCAAAAATTTGGGCGCCCTGACTATTGGAATAGTTACCCAGCCCTTTTCTTTTGAAGGTCTTTTAAGAAAAGAAATCGCCCAAGAAGGGATAAAAAACTTAAAAGAAAAAATTGACACCTTAATTGTTATTTCTAATGATAATCTTTTCTCGGCTTTAGCCCCCGATATTTCTTTATTAAACGCTTTTTGGTTTTGCGATGAAACCTTGCGTCAGGCGGTTCAGGGGATTTCCGATTTGATTGTTTTGCCCGGCATTATTAATGTTGACTTTGCTGACATTAAAACAATTTTAAAAGATTCGGGTACTGCTTTTTTTGGAATCGGCCAAGCCAAAGGAGAAAAGAGAGCCGAGGAGGCGGCTAAAAAAGCGATTTATTCTCCGCTTTTCAATGTTTCTCCAAAAGGGGCTAAAGGAATTTTGTTTAATGTTTCCGGGGGAAAGGATTTAACTTTAACCGAAGTTGAGGAAATTGCCGGCATCTTTACCAAAGAAATTATTCCCGAAGATAAAGTAATTTTTGGAGCAGTTGAGGATAAGAAATTGACCAAAGGTGAGATAAAGGTGACGGTCATTGCCACTGGTTTTTGACCTCGTTAGGAAAAGTGCGGTTCTAATTTTGGGGTGTGGATAAGTCCGATTTTTAACAGAACTTGACTGGGGTTTGACCCAGTTTTTTTGTTAGAGTAAAATACAATAATGCTTCAAAATAAAATTACAAAAGTTCAAAAAAGAGACGGAACAATAGTTGAATTTGACCAAACCAAGATTACCAACGCGATTTTCAAAGCAATTACTGCTGCCGGTCAGGGCGATGGCAATCGTTCAAAAAAACTTTCTGACAAAGTAACCCAAATTTTAAGCAGAAGATTTAAAAAAGATGAAATTCCTAACGTTGAGCAAATTCAAGATATTGTTGAAGAAGTTCTAATTTTAGAAGGATTGGTAGAAACCGCCAAGGCCTATATTCTTTACCGCGAACAAAGAAGAAAAATCAGGGAAGCAATAACAATTTCTGAAGAAGCAGTAGAAAGAATGGATCAATATCTGGAGAAACTTGACTGGGAGGTACAGGAAAATGCCAATATGGCCTTTTCCCTCCAAGGACTAAACCATTATGGCGTTTCTTATATTGTCAAGAAATATTGGCTTAATAAAGTTTATCCAAAAGAAATTAGAGAAGCGAATGAATCAGGAGATTTGCACCTTCACAACTTAGACACTTTAGCGGTTTATTGTTCGGGATGGGATTTGTATGATTTATTATTAAAAGGTTTTGGCGGTGTTTCCGGGAAAATGTCTTCCAAGCCGGCAAAACATTTCAGGAGCGCTTTGGGCCAGGCCGTAAATTTTCTATTTACTATTACAGGCGAAGTTGCCGGCGCCGTAAGTTTTTCAAACTTTGACACTCTTTTAGCCCCTTTTATCCGTTACGACAACTTAAACTATCAACAAACAAAACAAGCTCTTCAGGAATTTTTGTTCAATATGGCAACGCCGACTCGGGTCGGCTTTCAGAGTTTGGCCTGGGAAGAGTTAGTGGTAATTAAGCGCCAGGACAGAATTAAATTTTTTGAGATTGGAGAATTGATTGATAAAGAATTTGAAGGAAATTCTCACCGCATCATTGAACAACATCCCCAAAGTTATGCTATCCAAAATTACGATGATTATTATACGCTTTCTTTTAATTCTCAAGGAAAAGCGGTCTGGGCTAAAGTTAAAGCATTCATAAGACATCGCGTTCCAAAAAACAGCCGATTTTTAAAAGTGAGAACTAACCGAGGAGAAACTATTGTTTCCCCGGCTCATTCGCTTTTTGGTTTTAGAGAATTTAATAATAAATTTAATCCTGAACCGATTTCTGCCTCAGAAGTTGAGACCGCTTTTGATTACCGCCAGCTTAATAAAAAAAATCACTTTATTGGATTAAGCAAAATAGAACAAGAAAAAGAAAAAAACGAGATAGATTTAGTTGAACTTATTGATGAACTTCCGAAACTCCAAAAAAATGTTTTTGTCAAAATAAACCCAACCCATACATTATCTAAAATTCGAGAAAATATTATTGAAAAATATCAAGCTATTCACCCGTTTTATATTGATTTTGGCATAAAGGATAAGGGGATCTGGAATGATTGGCTTGAAAGAAAATCTATTCGTTATGATATTTGGCGAAAATTTGGGAACCCAACGCAAAAACAGGAATTTACATTGAAAAACAGTAATATTTGGTATCCTAGAATCCTAAAAGGAAAAACATTGGAAAATTTTGTAAAACTTTCTGGCTGGTATATTACTGAAGGGCATAAAGGATTCTCTCTGCCTCTTTATATTTCTCAGGCCTGGTTAAAACAGGTGAAAGAAATTGAAGAGATTTTAAGGGGGCTGCAGGGATTGGGATATATCCAAAAAAATAAAGGTTATTCTCCAAAAGGCAATAAAGTTAAGCAGGTTTACAAAATAGCTGGCAAGGGACTGTTAGCTGAAATTATTGGCCTAAATTGCGGCACCCTATCTTTTAACAAGATTATTCCTTGGTATATTTTTGACCTTTCAGAAAAACTTCAAAAGATATTTATTCAAACTCTTTTTAAGGGCGATGCAAGTGAATACGAAAAGTATTATGATTTTTCTACAACATCCAAAAAACTTTCTTTGAGTTTAAGCGTGCTTTTAGCCCAAAACAACATTCGATTTAGCGTTTATACTGAGAAAAACAGTAAAATTAATAAAAATTGGAGAAATAGCTATATTGTCCGGGCATTCAAAGAAAATGCTCAATCCGGGAAAAATCAGTACCGGGTTAACGACTTTGAAGCAAGGGTTTGTTTAGGGAAAGAACAGATTATTTATAATAAAGAATATGAGTATGATATTTCAGTAGATTTGCCTCAAGAAAATTTTATTGGTGGAACAGGAGCTTTAGTTTATCATAATAGTCCTTTTAGCAACATTACCTTAGACCTTAAGCCCTCTCCTGTTTTCGCTAAACAGCCGGTGATTATTGGCGGAAAGCCGCAAAAAGAAACTTATAGCGAATTTGAAGAAGAAATGAAAATATTTAACAAAGCCTTTTATGATGCAATGCTGGAAGGCGATAAGGATAATCGGCCGTTCTCGTTTCCAATTCCAACAATAAACATTACTAAAGATTTTCCCTGGGACGAACCTGCTTTTGACGGAATTTTTGAGGCCTCGGCAAAATACGGAATAAATTATTTTGTTTATTATCGGGGAGGTGGTGGCTTGTTTGGAGCGGGTTCAAAGACCGGTTCAATCGGCGTAGTTACGATCGGAATGCCGAGAATCGGTTATCTTTCAAAAACAAAAAAAGAATTTTTTGAAAAATTGGGAAAAATGATGGATTTGGCTAAAGAAAGTTTGGAAATTAAAAGAAAAACAATCGAAAATTTTATTGAAAAGGGCTTGTATCCGTATTCCAGGTTTTATTTATCGGACATTAAAAAAGCCCGAGGAAGTTATTACGCTAATCATTTTGCCACTATTGGTTTGGTTGGAATGAATGAAGCGCTTTTAAACTTCATTGGCTTAAACATTGCTTCAAAAAGAGGAAGAAGGTTTACCACTGAAGTTTTAGATTTTATGAGAGAAAGATTGGTGAAATATCAAAAAGAAACTGGCAATATTTACAATTTAGAAGCTACGCCGGCCGAATCAACAGCCTATCGATTGGCCCTTAAAGACAAAGAACAATACCCGGATATTATTACCGCCGGAACAAAGAAGGTGCCTTATTATACTAATTCCAGCCATCTGCCAGTAAACTACACCAACGATCCTTTTGAGGCCTTGAAACTTCAAGACGAATTACAATGTCTTTATAATGGCGGCACGGTAATCCATCTTTTTTTGGGGGAACAAATCAACGATATACAAACAGTTAAGAGTTTGGTTAAAAAAGTTTTTGAAAATTTCCATTTACCATATATTACCCTAACTCCGACCTTTTCAATTTGTCCAACTCACGGATACTTAAAAGGAGAACATTTCTTTTGTCCCGAATGTACGATAAAACAGCCCTGCGAGGTTTATTCAAGAATCGTCGGATATCTGCGCCCAGTGAATCAGTTTAATCTCGGGAAGCAAGAGGAATTTAAAGAGAGAAAAATGTTTAAAATTAGAAAACTTGAATTGGTTAAAACATGATTCACCCCGTTAGAAATTCTGTGTCAATTTTAACATTTGACGGGGTAAATTTTTACTGAATAATTATGAAAATTTCTAACGGGGTTCAAATCGGTGGGCTTCAAAAATTAACTTTAATTGATTATCCCGGCCGCTTGGCGGCCACTGTTTTTTTTTATGGTTGCAATTTTCGTTGTCCCTGGTGTTTTAGTCCGGAGTTGGTCTTACCAGAGAAAATTAAAAAACAACTTCACCCCGTTAAACCCAGTAAAGATGGAATTTCGCCTTCAGCGAAATTTAACGGGGCGAGGATTTCTGAAAAGGAATTTTTTAAATTTTTGAAAGAGAGAAAAGGATTATTGAATGGGGTTACGATATGTGGCGGAGAGCCAAGTATTAATAAAAAATTACCCGCTTTTACAAAAAAAATCAAAAAATTAGGATATTTCGTTAAACTTGACACGAATGGTTCCAATCCAAAGATGTTAAAAAGATTGATTGATGAGAAATTAATTGATTATCTGGCAATGGATATTAAGGCGCCATTGGGGCTAAAGTTAAAAGCTAAAAGTCAAAGGTTAAAAGTTCTAAAATACGAAAAAGCGACGGGTGTGAAAGTTAATTTAGAGAAAATTAAAAAAAGCATTGAAATTTTAAAAAACTCAAACATTGATTTTGAATTTCGCACGACCGTAGTCCCCGGTATCCAGACAAAAGAAGATATTATAGAAATCGCTAAATGGATAGGCGGACCGAAGATAAAATACTATCTTCAAAATTTTCGGCCGGAAAAAACCCTTGACCCAAAATTTGAAAAAATAAAACCCTATCCCCAAGAATATTTATTAGAAATCCAAAAAGCCATCGCCCCCTTTTTTGAAATCTGCCAGTTGAGACCTTAATCAGTACCCGACACTACTTATCCTAGAAAGAACTAAAAAAACAGTTCAATTTAATTTAATCTAAAAGTACCTAAAGCGTACGATCGTGCGAATTAAGAACAAAGGTGTTAGAATAATCAGTACCCGACACTACTTATTCTATTGTTGACTTTTTCGACACCCGTATAAAAAGTCAACACTTATAGCTATTAGCTATCAGTAGAATAATCAGTGCCCGACACTAATTAAGACACCACTCTATTTCTTAAAATCTGTCCTGTGGGGTAAAATAAAGGAATGACCGCTTCAAGAATATTTTTATATTTTTGCCTCTCTTTTATCGGAGGGATTTTTTTAAGTTCTTTTTTTACCCCGCCCCTTTTTATATTAGGGGCGGGGTTGATTTTTGGAATTTTGTTGATTTCGGTCCCGCCCTCTTTGAAGCTAAGGGCTTCAAAGAGGGCGGGATTTGTTGTCCTTGGTTTTTGCGTTTTATTTTTGGTTTTTGGGGTTTGGCGGCACGAGAGGGCGGAATTAAAGGTTATTAATGATGAATTAAGAAAATATCACGATTTAGAACAAAAAATTACTTTAATTGGCACTGTCTCGGCTGAGCCGGATGTTAGAGAAAAAAGTATTAAACTTTCAGTTAAAATAAACGAAATTTTGTTAGAGGACGGGCCTCTAACAACTGATGGGAGGGTTTTGGTAACTACTCAGCGATATCCAGAATATCAATACGGAGACAAATTAAAAATTACTGAAAGATTAAAAAGCCCGGCAGAGGATATAAACGGCTTTAATTACAGAGATTTTTTAAAAAAAGACGGAATTTACTCGGTAATGAGCTGGCCAGAAATTGAGTTATTAGAGAGCGACACCCCGCCCCCAATTTGGGGGCGGGGTTTTGCTAAAATTTTGCAGTTTAAAGAAAAACTGAGAGAATCAATTTATCAAAATTTATCCCCGCCCCAGAGTTCAATTTTGGGAGCAATAATTTTAGGAGATAAAAGAGGAATCTCCCAAGAATGGAAAGAAAAATTAAATATCACCGGGGTGAGGCATATCACGGCAATTTCAGGAATGCATGTGGCAATATTAGCCATTATCTTGATGACTATTTTAATTGGTCTCGGGTTTTGGAGACAACAATCTTTTTATTTTACTATAATTTTAATTTCTCTTTTTATCATAATGACCGGTCTTCAGCCCTCAGCTATTCGGGCCGGAATTATGGGCGGGCTTTTTCTTTTAGGTCAGTATTTGGGAAGATTGTCAGTTTCTTCTCGGGCAGTTGTTTTTGCCGCCGCTATAATGTTAGCCCAAAATCCTTTCCTTTTAAAATTAGATGTTGGCTTTCAACTATCTTTTTTGGCGATTTTTGGAATAATTTATTTTCAGTCCCCAATTAAGGGCGGACTAAAATTTTTACCAAACCCTGAAATTTTTCCATTGAGAAGCCTTTTAGCAATGACTCTTTCGGCTCAAATTTTTACTTTGCCGATTTTAATTTACAATTTTGGTTATTTTTCTTTGATTGCCCCCCTAACCAATATCTTGATTGTCCCTCTGCTTCCCTGGTTGATGATTATCGGTTTTATTTTTACTCTTTCGGGAATTTTCTGGCAGACATTGGGCTGGATTTTTTCTTTGCCCAACTGGTTACTTTTGACTTTCATTGTCAAAATAGTTGACTGGTTTTCTCAAATTCCC